>NZ_JARXHY010000009.1 GCF_031127815.1 Pelagicoccus sp. SDUM812003
TCGAGCCTCGCTAGAACTTCAATCGATCAGTCGTGATGCCGGATCGGTGTCCGAGCGGTCGGGTAAAGCCCCTTAGCGTGTTGATCGTGTTGCCGTTCTAGCGATGTGTTCGAAACTGAATACGAACCTAGGATAAGAATTCGTGATATCAAGCCATTTCCTTATAAAGTTGTCTTTATTTCTCTTTCTAAGACTTTCTTTACAAATCCGCCTCCAGACCGGCGGGGGTCGACCTGCGAAACTCGCCCGGTGGAAAGCCACGAAGCAGTCGAGCGGTCACAGATCCGCTGACGTTCGAGCGAGCGAGACGGAGCCTTTCACACCGCCGCAAGCGCCCAAACCGAGGCGACCATGCGACCGCCCCGATCAGTCACGTCGGGGATGCGGTGGCGGACCGGCCTTGGTTCGCTTTATGCTAGTCCGGTGGCGGCATGGGCGAGATCTGCGCATCCCACAAGCCTGCCCTCCTTCGAAACCACGACTCCAAATCCAACACCTGACCCGACCATCATGGACCTTTTAAGAATCATCCTATCAATCATCCTCCCGCCCGTGGGCGTATTCCTCCAAGTCGGCATCGGCTTCCACTTCTGGCTGAATATCCTGCTAACCATTCTCGGCTACATCCCGGGCATCGTGCACGCCGTCTACATCATCGCGAAGAAATAGCGGCCGAGACGGTAGCCGCTCTCCCGCTGCTTTTGCTGGCCAGTTTCCCCTCCGCCCGACGCAGCTCGCCGCTCGAGCCTAGGCAATGAAGAAGGCGGCCCCTCCTCAAAGACCGCCTTCAATTTGTGGACCTCCCTCCTCAGAGGCTCTCCACAGAAATTCATCTCCTCATAAAACCGCCAGAACCGCGCCAACTTTTTCAGCGTCTGGAAAAAACCGGGAGCTTCCTTTAGTACGCGAGGGGAATTTATCTTCGTATTTGATAATCCGATACGTATCCCCGCATCGGGAAGCTACCCGACGATGCATCGCGCACCGTCGATCGTTGGTTTTGCATTGCTTCTCCTAAAATCGATGGCCCTGCGGCTTCACTCGTCGTGCCGAAGAATCGACAGGATGAAAAGCAGCCCGAAAAACCCCGACACGAGAAAGAGCAGCATCGGGAATCCCGGATACCCCCACACGGTGAAACTCGAATCGATATCCATCATCAAGGACGCGCCCACGATCAAGGCCCCGATGATAGCCCCCAAGGCGATACGATTTGCGATCTTCTGAAACCCTTGGATCAGAGCGGCCTCGTCCACGGCGTCGACATCGAGCCGCAGGCGGTTTTCAGAAAGTATCGCCAGCAAGTCGTTCAAACGCTGGGGCGACTTCGCCACGAGCTCCTTGAACTCCAGCAGCAAGGAAATGGCGCTGCCGCGCTTCAAGGTTTCGAAGGAACGCGAGCGAGCGATGCTGTTCAGATTCTTCGAAATGCAGTCGCGCGGATTGAAATCCATGGCGAGGCTTTGTCCGATCCGATCCAGATTCAGCAAGGTCTTGCCGAGCATGGAAATCTCGCGAGGGATCCGCAGCCCGTATTCGGCGCAGATGCGCATGACCTCCATCACCACCGAGCCAAATTGCAAGTGACGCACCGCGGCGTCGTGAGAGCGGCCCACCAGGTCGGCGATCTCGCTTAGAAAGGCGGACCTCGGCTGCGTGAGCTCCTTGGTATCCGACATGCGCAGCGCCACTTCGCCAACGCGATCGCTATCGTTTTCGCTGATGGCGGTGAGCAAGCCGAAAAGATTGTCCTGCATGGACTCGCTCAAACGCCCCACCATGCCTAGGTCGATCAGAGCCGCCCGGTGGTCCGGCGTGATCAGCAGGTTTCCCGGATGCGGATCGGAGTGATAGAAGCCTTCGACCAGCACCTGATGGAGATAGGCCTTGAACAGTTCCTCCGCCAAGGACTCGCCTTCGAACTCGGTTTTGGACACTCCGGAAAGCTCGGTGACCTTCATGCCGTCGACGTACTCCATGGTGAGCACCTTGCGCGTGAAAAACCCTTCGATCGGCTGCGGAACGAACAGTTTCGAAAAACGCTCCAGCACGTTCTTCATCCTCCAGAGGTTCTGCGCTTCGCACTCGTAGTCGAGCTCCTCGATCAAGCTCCGGCGAAACTGCTCGATGATGCCGGAAAACCGATACTTCTTCCCCAGCTCTGTATGATCGTCGGCATAGTTGGCGATGGCCTCGAGCGCGTCCAAATCCGTCGAAATGCGATTCAACACGTTCGGTCGTTGAACTTTCACTACAACCTCGCGGCCGTCTCGCATCCGAGCCCGATGCACCTGCCCCAGCGACGCCGAAGCCACGGGCTGCTCGGAGAACCAGGAAAACGCCTTGCTGATGCGAACGCCCAACTGCTGCTCCACCACCTCCCGCACCGTGGCGAAGTCCACCGGATCCACATTGTCCTGCAGCCGTTCCAGAGCAGTGATGAAACGCAACGGCATGAGGTCCCCTCGCGTCGAAAGCAGCTGACCGAGCTTCACGAAGGTCGGTCCCATCTTCTCCAGCGAATCGACAAACTCCTCCGGGTCGCCCCCTGACGCTTCATCGCAGTCCGCTTCGTTGGCGAAATTGGTCTGCTCCACGATCGCCGGCTTGGCGTGGCGAACGAAGAGCCAGGCGATCTTTTTATACAAAACAAGGTGCTGAGGAAGGAGTTTCATGAATCAATCGTGCTGAAGGAAACGCGAGGTATCACTAGACCGCGCCTCCGAAATGTCGCCCCGAGCTCTTCACGAAACGGCTTCGAGACGACCGGGCGCGGCAGGGACTGCATCGTATTCGAACGTCAAGGATACCGACCCCATTTGCACGAACAGCGCCAACGCTTCTCCCGCCCTTCCAGTCCGTCGTGAGCGAACCGACATGCTTGCGCATTGCACCATCAAGCCTGCTGCGCTTGCGCTTTGCACGAACAGAACGGATCGATGCACTCCTTTCGTACCGACGCCCAACGGCTTGAGCCCCGGGGCGACACGCCAGCGTATCCCTCATGAGCGGCCCAAGTCCGCGCTCTGGCGCGAAAAATGAAGCCTATCGACCATGAGAACGATCCTAGAACTGCTCTTTCTGTTCGGACTTGTGTCGCTCGCCCTATTCGCGATCGGCATTTTCCTGCACAAGAAAACGCAGAAGCGAAACAGGTCCTCCCGTATCGATCGAAACGCGAAGGACCACCCGCGCAACCACCACGACGGAGCCCCCAAGTACCAAAATCATAAAAGCGTCTGACCCCGCCCGCGTCTCGCGACCGTGCCGGGCAGGCGCGAGTCGTAGTCCCGATCCCACTACACCTTCCAAGTTGCGCTGCGCGACTCGGCGCCTATCGTCGGGTGCGCAACGCAACAGGAAACGGACGGCGAAACCTCTCGAAACGGCAAACCGCTCCGCTAAGGCGACTTCCTCTCGTCCGGAGGGCGGGTGGCGCGAATCTCGCAAAGGCTGTCGGATCGATCTTCAGCCACGTCGAGCCCAAGCAGCCCACTCGCTGCCAACTCTAGGTCTCGCTGCCGATGGCAGCTCACCGTTTCCACCTCATGGCACCAAAGCCCATCATTCATCGCCTCACCGCAACCGACGCGAACGCGGCCCGCGCAGCCATCGCATCGCCACCCAACCCAGGTCCCGACTCGCTCATCGCTCGAGCGTCTCCCGCACGGGGAAACTGATTCGGCATGCAAACCATAGCGTCAACGGAAAGGCCTGCCTCGCCGCCCAAGCCCGAAAGCAAACGCTTCTCGCTCCAGCCTAAGCTGCAGTTCATCGTATCCTCCATCATCATTCTGGCGACGCTCTACATCGCCCGCGGGTTCCTGCTGCCCGTGTTCGCAGCCTTGCTGCTCAGCTACGCCCTCGTACCGGCGGTCCGTATCCTAGTCCGCATGAAGATCCCGCGCGTCCTGGCCGCCCTGCTCGTGGTAGGCGCGAGCTTCCTGGCCACCCTCTACGCCATCATCGCGTTGACCGGCCCAGCCATCACTTGGCTGGAAAAGGCCCCCGAAAGCTTCGATAAGCTCGAGAGCATATCCAGCGTTCTCAAGCGGCCGGTGGAAAACGTGAACGCAGCCACGGAGCAGCTCAACAAGATGACCAAATCGGACGGGGAAGGCAAGGAGCCGGTCCTCGTTCGTATCCAGGAAACGAATATCATCGACATCGTCCTCAGCCAGACCCCCATCGTGATCGGCGCCACCTTGTCCACGATGATCCTGCTCTTCTTCCTGCTGGCGTTCGGCAATCTCCTGCTCAAGCGCATCGTCGAAGCGTCTCCGGATCTCGCAGGAAAACGTCATTCGGTGGAGACGGCCCGAGTGGTGGAAGCGAACGTCTCGCGCTATCTGGTGACGGTGACCATCATCAATGCCACGCTCGGCTTCAGCGTGGGATTCGCCTTGTTTCTTCTCGAATTCGAGAGCCCAGTGCTCTGGGGCACCATCGCGGCATTGCTGAACTTCATCCCGTACTTGGGGGCCTTCGCCGGCGTAGGCCTGCTGGCCCTCGCCTCCCTCAGCACCCAACCGAACCTCGAACTCGCCCTGCTTCCTCCCAGCATCTACCTCGTTCTCACCGTCATCGAAGGCAACTTCCTCACACCGCTCATCTTAGGCAAGTCCTTCTCCATCAACCCGATTTTCATCATTCTGGTGCTGCTGTTTCTGGGCTGGCTCTGGGGCGTGCCGGGAGCGGTCATGGCGGTGCCGATACTGGTCGCCGTGAAGTCCGCCGCCAATAGCTTCGAAAGCTCCCGGCCGCTCGCCATCATTCTCAGCAAATAAGGGTTCCTTCCCAACGCGTTCTGCAATCCAGGGCGATGCTCTTTGCAATCCGTTTTCCTGAAAAAAACGAGGAACAAAAACCGTACCTCGGAAGCTGCAGAAGAGCTTGCCCAAACGCCTCTGGGAATTCGACGAAATCCATGGCCTCGCCACGCAGCTGGCGCGGATTTTGTAGAGACCGACGGGCTCATGCAACGAGTGTCGTCAATCCAACTCAACCGACGGCCCATAAAACGAAAATCGCAAAACCCAGGAATCCAACTTCATGAAGACAAACATCCGCCCTTTTCCGACCGACGAACGTCCCCGCGAACTCGCGAACGAGTGGTCGCCACGGAGGTTTCCCACGCTCAAGTCGAGCTTCTCAGTCTGTCAGCGGATCAGCTTCATCTTGGAGAACATCCAGTCCGAGCAGTGGCTTCCGCTGGAACTCCGCTCCGCCATCAAGCGCGGGTGCAGCCGGGTGCTCGCCGCCCAACTCTCCGGCAAGCTCAACTGCGAGCGGGCACGCGTCCTGATCGAAGAGCTGGCGGCGGCCACCTACGCCTACGAGCACCTCACCTTGAGCTCAAGCGCCCTCTGCCAGATCCGCACCCTCGATCTCGAACTGAACGATCGGCTCGGTCACAACCACCAGCAGGTTGACGATCAACCAAACCCGCTGCGAAGCCGAGCGGTCTGAGACCGGGCAAACACTTTCCGATACGATCGGGAAGAGGGACAAAACAAGGAGGAAAGGGGGGCGCGTCTTACGCGCCCCCCGTTTCGCTTGGGTCGCTAGGACGTCATGCTCCCTTCGTATCCAATCTCCGTATACGTAAAGATCCACACCGCAGCGACAGCCCCTATGGCGCCGCGACAGAGAGGCGGTGGGCCGCATTCTGCATTCCGAAAGCTCGCAGGAGACGGTCTTCTGGCGCGATTTTTGTAGCGCAGTCCGGCATTATGGCGGACATCTTTGAAAACGGCGCAGCGAACAGATCGCTACGCCTCCAGGCGCTCGATCAGCAGCTTGGCGTTTCTGGCATTCGCCTTGAAGCCCCAGTCGAAGAGGTCGCCTACCACCGGAATGGTGCCAAGGACGAAATCCAGCCCTTGGTTCGCGATCAGACGGGCGTACACCCCACCTCCCAAACGGTACTTTCGGGCCAATCGAAGGTAGAAGGCGAGCGGGGCCATGCCGATCAGATCCCCCACTCCAGGTATCAAGCCGATGATGCTATCCCAACCGATGCGCAGCGAAGTGCCCGGGATGGCGAACGCGGAATCGAAGAAGTGAGCGATGCGCTGCAGACGCTCGATTTCCTCCCGCTTGCTTTGCTGCTCATCCATTCTCGTCACCTCAACCGTCTCCGCTGTTCCAGACCTGCTCATAACCACCACAAATGCAGTTCGAGCGCCAAGCTTCGAACGACACCACTCGCGCGCTCATGAAAACCGTCGAAGAAACCGAAATCAAACACGGCGCCCCGAAGTCCGAATTCCACCAGCTCCGCTACCTGGAACACACCATCGGAGCGCCGTTCACCGATGGCAACCACATCAGCGTGCTCAAGAACGGAGACCAGATCTTCCCCGCCATGCTGGAGGCCATCGAAAACGCCCGCCGCTCCATCCTCTTCGAAACCTACGTCTACTGGACCGGCGACGTCGCCAAGGAATTCTCCGAGCTGCTCGCCGCGAAAGCCAAGCAAGGCCTGCAGGTCAAGGTCCTGCTCGACGATCACGGCGCCTCGCGCATGAGCTCCGATCTTGTCGAAACCATGACCCAGTCAGGCGTGCATCTTCACTGGTTCCGTCCCATGAAGCTGCGATTCTGGGACTACGACAAGCGCACGCACCGGAAGGTTCTGGTCTGCGACAACCAAGTCGGATTCACCGGTGGAGTCGGCATCGCCAAGGAATGGGAGGGTGACGCCCGCGACGCCTCGCAATGGCGCGAAACCCACTTTCGCATCGAAGGACCAGCGGTAGCCGGACTGTGCGGGGCGTTTTGGAACAACTGGATCGACATCTCAGGCGAGCGTCTGCCGGATCGGGACACCTTTCCCCCAGCGGAGCCTGTCGGGCAAACTCGAGTCCAAGTGATCCGCTCCTCGCCCGCCACCCACCAAAGCGAGATGGAGCTGGTCTTCGAGTCTCTGATAGTGGTAGCCAAAAAGAAGCTCACCATCACCACCCCCTACTTCAATATCCGTTCTCCCAACATCGAACTGCTCAAGAAGAAGGCCGCTCAGGGCGTATCCATCGAAATACTACTTCCCGGAGAGCATTTGGACAAGCGCTTCGAATACTTCGTCGCCGACGAATGCCTTGGCCCTCTAGCGGACGTCGAGGGAATCACCCTGCGTCGCTACCAGCGCTCCATGATCCACGCCAAGGTCATCCGCGTGGACGACGCCATCAGCTGCGTCGGCTCGCCAAACTTCAACCAGCGCTCCCGCAAGAAGGACTTCGAAATCGCCTTGGTCATCTTCGACCGCGAAATCGCTGGAACGCTCGACCAGCACTACCAAGAGGACCTACTGCTCAGCGAACCGATCAATCCGCAGGACCTCCATTCGCCTCACATGGGAAAGAAGCTCTTCCAAAAACTGATAATGCTCTTCAAGGAGCAGCTCTAGAGCTGTCGCCACTGGCGAGAAAACCTCGGCCCTAGCCGCGCGGCTTGACCAAAGCGTCCAAGGATTCCGCTGCGTCCGCCAAGAAGAAGATCAAACGGTCCGCAGCCCGCCCCCAGGACTCCTTGGAAAAGGCGAAGCGAGCAGAGCCGACGGCGCCGACGACCACAAAAACAGCCCCGGAAAAGCAAAGCCCTGCCTTGAGCAAGGGAAACGCGCCGAGCCGAAGAGCGAGCAGCAGCAGAGCGACGCCCAGCAGGCTGGTGCTGACACGACTGAGGAGACTTCGCTTGGCGGTGATGCTGGACATAGCCCCCCCATCGGCAGATGGGCAATGAAACTAAGCGAAGCGGCGCGTATTCGAACTTTGCTTACAATCCCCGAAGCGAGATGCAAATTGCATATCGAACCTGTGCATTCGGGGCCACATGCAGTTGCCCGCCTGAGGCGGAGATGGAGGCAGGACCGCCTGAAGATTTTTATCCAACTGATCTTCTGCGCCTTATGGGCACCTACCGGAAAACGGCATCAAGTCTGCAAACGTACCGTCACCCAATCCAAAACCCAGAAAAACCAATACAGTCACGACGATGAACCAAAGCGCAGAGAACCTGACAGACACGGAACCCGAGCCTCACCAGCAGCAGGCGGAGCCTAGCAACGCGGACTGGATCGGCGAGCGAAAGCGGGAGTTTCGAGAGGTGTTCGAAAACAAATCCAGAGAGATCAGCAGACGCGTGCAAACGCAGGTCTCCGACCGGATGAGCCACTACGAATCCGCTCTGTCCAGGGCTTCCGAAAGCTTGAGCGAAAACGAAGAGAGGCAGCCTGCCGAGATCACCCGAGAGCTGGCCGAGCGCATCCATGAAGCGGCCGACTACGTGCGAAACTCCGAGCCTGAGGCGATTCTAGCCGACTCGGCAGACCGGGTTCGCAGCTCTCCGTTCATCGCCTTGGGAGCCGCCGCCGTTTGCGGTTTTCTGGCCGGACGCGTCATCGCCTCCGCCAAAGACGACGAACCCGCGAACGCCTGAGCGCTCGCTCACACCCTCCATTTACCATGATCGGTCAACAAGAACCTCGCAGCAGCCACAAGCCACCCTTGGGGAGCCTGTTCAGTGATCTTCGAAACGAATTCGCCCACCTGCTCCGCTCCACCACGCAGCTTTTCCGTCAAGAGATGGAGGAGAACGCGGAAAACGCGGCCGCAGGCTTTCGAGCCGCCCTGCTTGGATTTGGCGTTTGCAGCATGGGGGCTCTCTTCACCTTTCTGGGCATCGACCTTCTGGCGATCTCGCTGCTCGCGCCGGAAGCGCTCAGCTACGAAACGGCCGCCTGGGTCTGCACCTTGAGCTTGGCCCTGCTGCTGTGGATCGCCGGAGCGATTCTGGCCAAGCGAAGCAAAAACAAGCTCTCGCCGGACCAGATCATCCCCAAGAAAACGCTCTCCACCATCGAGGAACATGCCGAGTGGATCGCCAACCAAGCGGAGGAAATCAGCAAATGATACAAGAGAATTTCGACCGGAGGGAGCGGTCCAGCGATCAGCTGCAGCGACAGATCACCGCGACGCGCGACCGCATGTCCCACACCATCCACGAAATCGGAGAGGAGCTGAACCCGAGGCATCTGCTGGAGCACTACGTGGACGAGCACTCGGAGGCCTTGTTGGAAAGCTTGAACAAGCGCTGCTCCCAGTTCGCCCGCAAAGCCGCTCAGACGGTTAAGGAGAACCCGATCCCGACTCTGGCCATCCTGATCGGCGTGGCCCTTTTCGCCCGAGGCAGCAAGCAGGCGGACAAGCGCCGATCCCCAAGCCCAAATCAGTCCGCAGAGGAATCATCCCCCTCACCACTTTAAGAAAAGCCTGAAACAGACAACCGAAGCCAAATCGATTATGAGAGAAAGCAACACAAGCACAACCACCGCGGCGCAGGACGCGGGCGAAGAGCCTTGGCTCGAAAGCCACTCCTCCGCCTCAAAGCCTGGTCTCAAGGAAAGAGCTGGCGAGAAGCTAAGCGCCGCTCGCGACAAGGCGAGCGCCACTGCGAACGAATTCGCGGAGGGAGCCAAGCAGCGTTTGCATGACACCTCCGAAAACGCCAAGGCCCGCTACAGCCAAACGCGCGATCAAGTCGCTGCGAAGGCGGCGGAAACCAAGAAAGGCGTGCAGAGCTCCTTCGAGCGTCACCCACTCGCCTACATGGCAGGAGCCGTAGCCGCCGGGGTCGCCCTGGGCCTGGCTATCCCGCGAAGCCGAAAGGAACGATCCAAGATCGCCGAAACCGGACAGAAGCTTCGCTCAGCGGCCAGCCGGGCCAAAGACGAAGCCACTCGCGCGGCGCGATCAGCGGCGGACGCCGCCAGCGAACGCTTCGAAGAGGAAGTGAAAGATTCCGAGCCCGCCGCTCACGAAAAGGACTAGACGTCCGCATCGCAAGTAGCAGGGCATAAGGACCAAAATACGAACAAACGCATTTTCACCAATCAGGAGCCACATAGGGAGCCGTACCAGGCTTCCTGCCTAAACGAAACGCATCCTCGCGAGGGTGCGTTTCTTTTTTTTGCCGGCGCCCGCCGTGCCGCGATCGCCCCGAAGCCGCACCGATGCGTTCGTTGCAGGACGTAACCACTTTTCCATGACAAGACGCCTTCGAAGTCATCCAGGCGTTTTGAAACGCGACGTCTAGTCGTCGTTCTTTTCCGCAAGCAGTTCCTGCTCGGACTTTATCGGCAGGTCGATGTAGAAGGAGCTTCCTCTGCCCAGCTCGCTCTGCACTCTGATCACGCCGCCGTGCAGCTGCACGAATTCCTTGGCAAGCGCCAGCCCCAGTCCGACGCCCGCCTTTCGATTGCCCGGCGCTTTCGCGTAGCGATTGAAAATGAGCTGCTGATGCTCCCTCGCGATGCCAGGGCCGTCGTCCGTAACGGACAATTGGATACAGTCGCCCTGCACGCGCCTAGCGCCCACCACGACCTCGCCATCGGTCTCCGAATACTTGATGGCGTTGGAGAGCAGGTTGTTCAGGGCGTAGTTGACGCGTTCTCGATCCACGAAAAGCTCCAGATCCGCGATATCCGCCTGGACTTCGCTCACGAGCTCCACCCCGCGCTTGCCAGCGTCGCGCGACATTTCGGCCACGGAGGTCTCGACCAGCTTGGACACCGAGACATGGGTGCGGCGCAGGCTGAACTCGCCTTTGGAATAACGCTGCACGTCGAGCAGGTTGTTGAGCATGCGCAGCAGACGCTCGATCTCTGACTTGGCCGTCTCCGCCAGCTCCTGCTGGTCATCGTTGAGCTCACCCAAGGTCTTGTCGAGCAGGAGCAGCACCGCCATGCGAATCGAGGTGACCGGCCCTTTGATCTCGTGGCTCACGGTGCCGATCAGGTCCGACTTCAGGTCGTCGATCAGCCTGAGATTGGTCACGTCGCGCAGCAGCAGCAGGGCCCCGCGAAATGCGTCTTCCGTGCCGAGCAGACTGATGATTCGCGGAAGAAAATAGCGATCCTCCCCGTTGACCTTCTCCTGCAGGACCGATTCACGCCCTTCGGGCAAGTAGTCCTTTCCCGTGCGGATCGCCTGCTCCAGCAAGGGCTCCAACCCGAAGGGGACCTGAGAGCCGCTCACTTCGGCCAAGGTCTTAGCCGGTCCGTTGCTATATTCAAATTTCCCATCCGGATCGTAGAGCACGATGGAATCAGGCAAATTTTCGAGAATGGCGTGCAGCTTCTCCGCGGTGCGCCGTTGCTTGTCCTCGCTGCGACGCAGCTCCTCGTTGAAGCGCGAAAGCTCCCGCTTCTGCGTTTCGATCAGCTGCAGCGAAGCGAGCAGCTCGTGATTCTGGCGCTTGAGCTCGGCCATCGGGTCGAGCTCCCCGGTGTGCAGCAGCTCTTCGCGAATGCCGCTGGCGTCGATCAAGCTCAGGCGCTGCGCGGTGCGGGGCAAAGCCACATAGAGACGGATCAGTCCGCCCCTTCCCTTCACTTCCTCCACCTCAAGACGGCTGACCAAGCGACGGCTTTCCTTCAGCCCCAGCGAGCCCTCGCGCAGGCTGCGCGTCCTGCCATTGGTCTGAGCGCTGCCATCCTCTGCGGGATAGTCGCTGTGCACGCAAACCACCAGCTCCTGCGGTTCGCTTTCGATATCGATTTGGAACCGAATGGTTCCGCCTCGACAGACCTTCAGAGCGTTGCGGGTGAGTTCCGAAACCGCGGTAGCGAGCCGCGTCTGCGTCGCTTCGTCCAGACCAAGGCGTTCGCTGATGCGATACGCCACCCGGCGACTGGTGGCCAGGTCCTCCTCGCTTTCGATGATCGAGGAGACGATCGTATATCGGCTGGCAGTTGAAAAAGGCATTTCCGGTTTTAGAGCTCGGCCTCCCTGTCCGTTTGGCCGCGGGGAGCGAAGACCAGTATGGAACTGTCATCGCTCTGCTTCCTGAAATCAGACAACAGGACGCCCGCCGCGATCGAGCTTTCGCTGAACGCGAGCCCTGGATAGCTGTCCAAGAGCCATTTGCTGCCGATCCCATCGGAATGGAGGATGATCATGCTGTCTTTATTCCAATCAAATTCATAGCTGCTGACGGTACGCATCTGGTAGCCCACGATGCCGCTCGACGAGGTCATGGTGGACAGGGCTCCATTCGTGAACAGTCGTCCAAATATGTTGCCGACACCCGTGAAGCGAAGCCGTCCTCGGGACTCGTCTATCTCCGCCACTGCAGCAACTGCGCCGCGACTGCCCTTCAAGGCGTCGTTCAGGGAATACATGATCGATTCGCCAGCGAGATCGGCCACGGTCCCGAATCTCTCGACCGCCAGCCGGGCCGCCTTGGCCGCCTTGGTCCCGTGCCCTAAGCCGTCCACCAGCAGAAGCTTCCACACCCCCGAGCGCTTCTCCACCGCCCAAGCGTCGCCGCTATCGGCCTCCTCCGGCATGGGAATCGCGGTGGCGAACACGTTGCGGTATGAAACGTCTGGCGAGGCGGAACGCTTCATCGGGCCCCGTTTGCGGAAGCGCATGCTGACCACCAGCCCGCCCTTGGGCTTGGAATAGAGCTCGAAGCCGTCGGACTGCCGCTTCATGGCCCCCAGGCCGATTCCTTGCCCGTCGGCGGAGGAATAGCCGTCTTCCAGCGAACGGTCCAGATTGGAGATGCCCGGTCCACGGTCCCATAGCAGGACGGTTAGGCAGGGCTCTGCGAAGAGGCGGCTGGGCTGCGCCAGAAAAACGCCGCTGCCCGCATGACGCAAGACGTTGCTCACCGCCTCGGACACCGCGATGCCCACGCGCTCGCGGTCGACCTCGGAGAAACCCAAGGAGCGGGCCAAAGCCTTGGCTCGCCGACGGCATTGCGAGACGCGACTCTGATCATCGATTTCGATTCGCGTGGGCAGCATCATCGCCAGTAGTCCATCACCACGGTTGTGCCTTTGCCAGCGTTCGATTCGATGGAAAACCGATTGCAGAGCGCTTTCGCTCCGCCCAAGCCCAGCCCCAGTCCCGAGCCGGTGCTGTAGCCCCGCGTCATCGCCAGCTCCACATCCTCGATGCCACGACCCTGATCCACGATCTGGATACGAAAGCCCGGCTTGTCCCCGCGATAGAGAACGCTGATGTGCAGAGAACCGCCACCGCCGTGGGTGACGCAGTTGCGGGCGATCTCACTCACCGCCGTCATGGCTCGGGTCTTTTCCACCGCGCTGAATCCTTGCCGCTGAGCCCATTGCGAAATCAAGACGCGAGCTTTGGCGACATCCGAATCCCTTCGCAATGGAATCGATTCGCGAAAGTTCTCCTCGCTAGTCATCTCCTTTCTCGAGGTGGGCGCTCAGCAGCTCCATGCCACGCTCCAGATTCAGAGCCGTGTGGACCATGGGCAGCTCCAGACCCAGCTCCACCAAGGTCATGGCGACCGCCGGCCGCATGCCCACGACCACCGTTTCCGCATCCAGCACCTTGGCCATCGCTGCGATGTCCGAAATGACCCGTCCCATGAACGTATCCACAACTTCGAGATTGGAAATGTCGATCAGCACGCCTCTGGAATGTCGGCGCGAGATCTCGTTCGAGAGGTCCTCCTGGAGCTGCAAGGCAGTGCGATCATGCACATCCACCTGAATGCTCACCAAGAGAAACTCGCCTAGCTTGAGAATCGGTATCTTGCTCTGCATGGCCTGGCCCGCGACTAGCCGTTCGAAGAGGAGTTCTCGGCTACCTTCATGCCGAGCTGGGTCAGCGACTGGCGGAAGGCGCTCATCAGCGATCCCTTGGTCTGCATGCCGCCCAGATCGAGGCCGAGCTGCACGATGGTCTGCGCGATTTGCGGACGCACCCCGCTGATGTAACACTGGGCACCCATCAACTCTGCCGCCCGGACCGATTTCAGCAAATGCTGGGCAGTCTGGGTGTCCACAGCGGGCACGCCAGTGATGTCGATGATGGCGATCTTGGCCTCGTAGTCGACGATCGCCTGCAGGAGGGCCTCCATGACCGCCTGAGCTCGGGCGCTATCCAAGGTCCCGATCACCGGAAGAGCCAGGATGCCCGTCCAAAGCTCAACCACCGGAGTGGAAACCTCCAGCAGCTCCTCGCGCTGACGCTCGATGACGTCCTCGCGCTTTTCGATGAAAAGCTCCATGACGTAAAGGCCGAGCTTGTCCACGCAGGTCGTCACGCTCCACAGCTGCTCGAGAAGCTTGCTGCTGGACTTCTGCGAAAGCGCCCGCTCGAACAAAGCCTCCTTCAGCGACAGGACGAAGGTCGCCGTCTCCTTCGGCTTGAGCCCGCGCTGGCTGCGATACATGGCGACTTCCCGCAACATCATCAGGGTCTCGTCCCAGGCTTCGTCTTCGATCTCGCTCTTGCCGGAGGCCACCGCCTCGGCGAAGAGCTTCAGGAAGTCGTTGGACTGCGAAACGAGCTCGTCACGCGAGATGGCGTTCCTCCCGACGCCGCCTCCATTTTCCTGCAACGCTATCCATTTTTCGAGGATTCCAGACACGTCCTTCGAGAGCAATTCGGCAACTTGTTTCATAAACGATTCCTTTACAAAGACCTAGCAAACCAAATGCATTTGTCCACCGGACATTGCCCAAAATCCGCGAAAACTTCGTTGCGCTTCGCCCTCATTGACTGCATTTTGCACCGGCCTGAATCCATCCCGCTTCGCCTGCCGGCACGCGAAGCGCTCCACCGCCAACCAGCCTGCCGAGGCCTAGCTCGCGAACCTCTCGCTCCCGATCAGGGAACCCTTTGCGGAGACGTTTGGCACGATACAAGCAAGGGACACTGACGAACTGTAACCTTAACTATCAACCAACTGAAACTATGCTTTCCTGGACACTTACATTTCTCGTCGTGGCCCTGATCGCCGGCTTGCTCGGCTTCACAGGAATCGCCGGAGCGGCAGCAGGAGTCGCCAAGATTCTTTTTTTCATCTTTCTCGTGCTTCTCGTGGTTTCGGCCATCGCTGGCGCCGTGCGAGGAAGGACGCCCCGCTGATCGTATCCAAAATAAATATACACTATCGGACGCCTGCTTCCTCTGGGAACCAGGCGCTTCCGCCGTTCGCTCCGACAGCTCCCCTAACAACCTGACCGACACCCTCCACTGCTACCATCGATGAAAGTACTGATCGTAGACGACGAAGCCAACATCCACAAAACCACGTCAATCGCCTTGAAGGCCATGGGGCACGAGCCCTTCTCCGCCTACAGCGGGACCCAGACGATTCGCAAGCTCGATGAAAACCGCATCGACGTCGTCTTCCTCGATCTGCGACTCGGCTCGGAAGACGGATTGGAGGTATTCGACAAGATCCGAGCCAGCGGACACGACGTGCCAATCATCATCTTCACCGCCTACTCCTCGATATCCACCGCCATCGAAGCCACCAAGAAGGGAGTCTTCGACTACGTGCTGAAGCCGTTCGTGCCGGAGCAAATCCGCCAAGCCCTGGAGCGCGTGCAAAAGAACATCTCCCTCGAGACCAAGGTCGTGGAGCTCGAGTCCCAAGTCAGCGGAGCGTCGCCTCCGGTGATCTTCGAGTCCGACCAGAAATCCATGCAGCACATCTACCGGCTGACCGAACGGGCTGCCCCGTCCGACGCTACGGTGCTGCTCCTCGGACCGAGCGGAACGGGAAAAACGGTACTTGCGAAACGGATACACTTGCTCAGCGAACGCGCCGAGAAGCCCTTCGTAGTGGTGCACTGCCCCAGCCTCTCCAAGGAACTTCTGGAGAGCGAACTGTTCGGCCACGTCAAAGGCGCCTTCACCGGGGCGGTCAAGGACACCTGGGGCAAGATCGAAGCCGCGGACGGAGGCACTCTCTTTCTGGACGAGATCGGCGACCTGCCTTTCGAGATCCAGGCCAAGCTGCTGCGCTTTCTGCAGGAGCGGCAATACGAGCGAGTGGGCGAAACCAAGACCCGCAAGGGCAACGTGCGCATCGTCGCCGCCACCAACAAGGACCTGCAGGCGGCCACTCGCGAGGGCGGTTTCCGCGAAGACCTCTTCTATCGACTGAACGTCATCTCCGTGGTGATGCCGTCCCTGGCTGAGCGCCCGGCCGACATCCCTGCCCTCGCCCAAAACTTCCTAGACTACCACGCCAAACAGCAGGGCCGCTCCGGATGCGCCTTTTCCGACGCGTGCCTGTCGGCCTTGAGGAACTACGAATGGCCCGGCAACCTGCGCGAGCTGCACAACGTGGTCGAACGCTGCCTGATCCTCTGCGACAACGGGAGCATCGAGGTCGACGACCTGCCGCCCGAGGTGCGCGCTGGATCCGCCAGCGGCGGGCCCACGTCTCGACTGACCATCGGAGGGGACTTCAAGCTCGAGGAAATCGAAGAAGCTCACATCAACGGGGTGCTGGCCAACGCCAAGAGCTACCAGCAAGCGGCGGAGATCCTAGGCATCAACAAAACCACCCTCTACCGTAAGCGCAAACGCAAGCCATCGCTCGACCCCGAGCACGACGGAGACCACGAGAGCGAGGTCGAAGAGCACGAAGAAGCCGCTTCGAGAGTCTGACCGAAGCGGCTTTCCGTAAGCGTGTTTTCAACAGCGTCTTTTCAACAAAAACGCCCCAAGCCGGACTTTCCGACTTGGGGCCGTTGCTTTTCAAGGCAGTACGCAAAAAGCGGGCGCTAGTTGGTAGCGTCCTTCACTTCGTCGACAGCGTCTTCAGCGGTGTCCGCCGCTTCATCCATGGCGTCTCCCGTTTCGTCGGCTACGTCTTCGGCAGCATCTTCCGCTTCGTCCACTGCGTCGTCAAAATCGTCTCCATCGCCGCAACCGGCGAAAAGAAAGGACAGGCAGAAAATTGAGAGAAAGGCTAGGCGCTTAAGGTGAGTTTTTAATTCCATGCCTCTTTCCACTACACGAATCGCGCCAATCGCGGCTCAAGGGGAGCGGAGGAAAAGATGGCAAAAGTTCGATGCGTTTTGCATCATCCCACGCGGATTATGGTGCGTTTTGCCATTTTCAGTGGCCGCCTTGCTGGCTTTGCATGTCCTCCACTGAGAAATAGCCGTCCGAAAGGGCAGTCCTGATGGCATCGGTGCGACTGGTCACGCCAAGCTTCCTGTAGATGCTTTCCAGATGCGTCTTCACGGTGCCGACCTTCAAGTGCAGATCCTTAGCCACCGCCGCGTTCGACTTGCCCTTGGCGATCTCCACCAGCACGTCCCGCTCCCTGGAACTGAGCTCCACGTAGATGTCGGGTTTGGCGATGTCCCGATACGGCCCCAGCAGGCCGGTCACCGGCCCTTCGCCAAGCGTGCGCACAGCTTGCACGATCTCCTCGCTGCGATCGGTCTTGGCGAAATAGGCCGAAGCCCCGAGCGCCGCGGCCTCGCGCACCAAAGTCGCCGGAGCGTATCCGGACAGGATCAAGGCTCGCGTCTCGAGCGAGCTTTGCGAAAGCCTCTGCAGGATATGGAAGCCTGAACGAGCCTCGCCCATCTTCAAATCCAGGATGACCACATCCACCGGCTGCTCATGGAGCAGCTTCATGGCGGCTTCCTCCTCGCCAGCGGTCCACGCCAGCTGCAAGCCGTCGTCCTCCTCCAGATACGCGGCGAGCCCCTTCACCACGAACGGATGATCGTCAACAATACCGACCCTTATCGTCTTCATGAAATTCTCCGTTCTTCACAGGCGCACCGGCATGCATTGTGCAACTTTCAGGGGAATGGATATAAAATCGACGAAGGAAAACGAGGAAAAACGCCATCTGCTCGCCGACCATTTGCGCCAGAACCGCTCCGATATCCTTCAGCGTTGGCAGAACCGAGCCCGCAGCGACCGAAGCCTGAACGTCGCCACAACGCTCTCGAGCAAGGAGTTTCTCGACCACATTCCCGACATCCTGGACGCCCTCGACACGCAGCTTCGAAACGCCGAGCTGGAAAACGCGTGCGACGCAGCCACGCGCCATCGCGAGGAGCTGGAGGCCCACGGACTGAGCCGCTGGCAGCAGGGCTTCACCATCGCCCAGGTGGTACGGGACTGGAACCACCTACGCTGCGCCATTCTGGACGAGCTCTCCCGAGCCGTGACCCTTCAGCCGGAATGGTCCGTCGAGCCCTTCGGAGCGGCCCTGCGCACCTTGGCCGACCTCATTTCGGAGGGCATCAACCTCAGCGTGGAGAAATACGAGCAGATCCGGCAGGACGAAGCGCGCAGCCACTCCCAGGATCTGGAAACGACCATCCAAGACCTGCGCCAACTGTGCGACTCCCAGAGCAAGCGCTACGCGGAAGCGAGCCACGATCTGGCGAGCCACCTGGGCATTCTCTCCAACATCGCCCGGATGGTAGCCCAAAACGGCCAGAGCTCGAACGGCGACTCCCTGAACGAACACCTCGCCGAGGGCTTCGAACGGGCCCTGAAAATCCTCGAGGACATTCGCTACCACAACAGCTTGGAGTCAGGAGAAAACGCGGCCTGCCCTGAAAACGTCGATGCCGCGAAGCTCATCGAAACCACTCTCTCGCCCTACGCGGTCGTGGCCGACTCGAAATCCATCAACCTGAAGGTCGACGGGCCGAGCGCCCTGGCGGTGGAGACCGACCCCGCCAAATTCAGCCGCATTTTGCAAAATCTGGTGCACAACGCCCTGAAATTCACCCGAGATGGAGACGTCTCCATACAGTGGGAGCTCCACCCAGCCGAAAAAGCCTGGTCGGTGAGCGTGCGCAACTCCGGACCCTTCGAGCCCTCGCGATCCGCCATCCCCATCGCGGAGCAGATGGAGCTCGCCTCGCGGGCGAACGAGCAAATCAACGGCTTCCATCGCCCAGACGACGCCGTCGACGACAGCCAGCCCCCGGACGCCGACTCCCTCGCCTCGTCGGATGGCGACTCAGCTCCCCTCTCCTACGCTGTCCAACGCGAGGGCATCGGGCTCTCCATCGCGAAACGCCTGACGAACCTGCTGCTCGGCCGCCTGGAGATCGAGAGCGACGACGAGAGCGTCACGGCCCGCGTGACCCTGCCCATGGCCTTCTCGGAAAGCAAAACGGATCTACGTATCCGTCGTTAGGCATAGGCTAATTGAATTGATCCACATGGTGGGCGGGAACAAGCTGCATCTCGCATCAGTCACAGTGCATTCCAACTCAAGACTGCTGCGAATTGTATCAGTAGGCTACGCTCCTCGTACCCGAATCCAACCAAACTCACCATGGGGCAAAATGAAACCATTTCCAAATCGAGCGCTGCAACCGTCAGTCTCGCCAAGAGATCCTGCAAGGTGCCGATCCTGCTCATCGATGAAGAGCCTGCCATCCTCACCACCTTCCAGCTCGCGCTGCGCAAGAGCGGCTACGACGTGACCACCGAGAAATCGGGGGCCGCCGCCCTGGAGCTCGCCGCTACCCGTTCCTTCGAAGCGATCATCCTCGACTCCAAGCTCATGGACATGGACGGGGTGGAGTTCATCTCCCAGCTGCGAGCCCTGAAGGTGGACGCGCCCATACTCATGGTCAGCGCCTCCCCCGCGAAAAAAGCCCTCAAGCACTTTATCGATGACGATAGCGTCAACTACGTGGAGAAGCCGCTCGAACCGGATACCCTGCGCAACGCGGTGAAGAATCTGCTCGGCCAAGGCGTGCCAGCCTAACGCCAGCTTCCCCACCTCAGACGACGAGGATGGCGCGCGAGCTGCATGCCCGATGCCATCATGAACTCAAACCAAGACCAGACTTTCACTCTCGACCTCTCCCTGATCCGTTTCGCCATCAACGCCGCTCGCAGCGCCCAAGCTGCCTACGGGCGGGCCTACTTCGAATGGCGCGACGAATCCAGCATCCAAATCGAAACCATCGCTCAGCTCCGCCTCTGCCACAGTCGCATGCAGCAGACGCTGGAAGCCCGCCTGATCGAGGCCGAGCAAAAGCTGCCTGAACCCGACGAGCAGACCGGACCCTTCGCCGACGATCCGCGTGCCACACTGTTCGGCATCGAACAGCAGCTGGCCTTCGACTACCTGAAGGAAAGCGATCTCAAGCTGGCGGACTTCTATCTGGAAAAGGCCAACGCACTGGGGCTAGGCAAATCGTACCTGGAAAACTGGATACAGGATATGGATAAAGCCCATCAACGCCTGGAGAAGCGCGCCGCTCCCCGAAAGGAAAAGCCATCCGACGACGGTCCCTCCCGGGTTGCGGCCTGCAGCTAGAGAGCGATTTAAGAAACCGTATCCATCGCGTCGCTACATCCCGTCGTGACGCGCCTCGCCGCACGCTGACACCGTCACTGGCCGAAGCGGTCGTGCAGGCTGCATCGCGTTCGATTGCAATAGGGCACCGACGTCGCCGCTCACGGCACGGATCCACTGTCGTTTCCCGAGGGCGAAGCGCCGCCGCATGGGCTTTTCTCCGTTCCGGCGCGAGCTATGCAAAAGAAGGGAGTCGAAGCGGACGAACCGTACCGAAGAAGAGACAACCGAAACCAACTTAACCTGATATGGACACGAAACTAAGAGAACTATTCATCGACCAGCTAAAGGATATGTACGATGCCGAGCATCGCATCCTGGAAGCTCTGCCCAGCAAAATCGAAGCGGCAGAGTCGGAAAACCTGAAGACCGGACTCGAGGAGCATTTGACCGAAACCAGAGCCCAGATCCAGCGCCTGGAGCGCATCTTCGAAATCATCGAGGTGGAGCCGGAGCGCAGCGCCTGCCAAGCCACCAAAGGCTTGATCAAGGAGGCCAAGGAACTGCTCGGCGACTTCGAAGGCAGCTCCGCCAACGACGCCGCTATCATCTGCGCCGCCCAAAAGGTGGAGCACTACGAAATCGCCACCTACGGCTGCCTCTGCAGCTGGTCGCAGCGCATGAAGCTCGACGAGGCCTACGAACTGCTGGAGATGTCGCTCACCGAAGAGAAGCGAGCCAACGATCTGCTCAGCAAGGCCGCCATCACCGAGGCCAACGAAGCCGCAAACGTGTAACAGCGCTTTCCATACACCCTACAGCGACGCCTGCTTCCCCAAGCAGGCGTCTTTCTTTTTGGAAAAAAGGAAACGCAGCCAGCGGGGCTAGTCCGACCACTTGATCACGCCGCAAGCCAAGCGCGGCCCGGCGTCGCCCGTAGGCTGAGAGCGCAGGTCGTCTTGGCCCGCGTGAACGATCACCGATTTTCCGATGATAGAGGATTCCCCGTCGAAACTCAGCTCGCTGTCCACCCTCACGTACATGGCGCCACCGGATTCGGTAGTCTGCAGGTTTCCGAGATCGCCAACATGTCGCTTTTCATCGTCCGGACCACCATGAGGATGACCGCCGGGGTTGAAATGGCCGCCTGCCGAGCTGGCGTCAGGAGCGGAGCAATCCCCGTTTTCATGGATGTGAAACCCGTGCTTGGAATCCACGGTGAGGTTGCGCACGTCCGCGATGACGCGTATGCCATGGGCCTCCTCCACAAAGGTCACCTCGCCCTCGACCTCGCTGCCTTCGGTAGGCGAAAGCTGAGCCACCGCGATTCGGCGCTCCAGGTTGACGATCGAGGCGCTGACCTGCGGTTCGAGCGGCTTGTCTTCCTCCTCGCGCTGCACGCAGCCGAAACCGCTGAACAGGGCGAGGCTCAAGGCGCCGAGTGTGATGATGGACGACGGGATGGTTGGGCTTTGCTTTTTCATAACAACTGAGTCGTTCGGTTCGGGTTTCGCCGCCTCCTCCGGCTCGCGAGACCCTTGGCGTTAGGGGTTTCAACCAGACAGCTGCAACATCCGCGCCGACCGCGTCCCCCGCAGCCCCCCCCCAACAGCAGTTCCCTGCTTCAGAGCAGAGCCTCTTCGGGCCCGAGCCAACGCGCCGTGGCATGCGACCTGCAAACCCGCAACCCCCAACCAAGCGGGCGTCAGCCCCTTCTCTCTTCCGTGAATCGCATAAAAACGATCGCCTCCCTTCTGCAAATCCTCGTCGGATTGGTTAGCGCCGCTCTCTGCTTCCGGCTAGCGGGCTGGAGCAACGATCTCGCCGACCTGCCCGCCCATTTCAGCTGGGCTCTCTTTCTTGTGCTCGGCTCCACCTCTCTGGAGGCCCTGCGGGCCGTTCTCAGCGGAGATCCGCTGCGCTACCTCAAGCAGCGCAAGCTCAGGCTGACCCTGCTCGCCCTTTCGATCGGGGCCAGCATCGTGCCCGGGCTTGCCTCTGGATCCCTCAGCGATCGAACCCTCATCGCGATCAGCTGCTCTTCCCTGCTAACCCTCGCGATCGTCAGCCTGGCGACCTTCACCCGCATCTCCAGCAGTCGCTGGTTCTCGCGCCAGCATCCTGGAGTGCTCGGCATCGCCTCGTTTGGCATGGCCATCCTCTTCGGAGCGATTCTGCTGCGCGGTCCGAACGCCTCAGCCACCCACCAGTCCATTGACTGGCAGGACGCCTTCTTCACCAGCACCAGCGCCGTATGCGTCACCGGTCTCACCACTTTGGATACAGAGCACGATTTATCCCTCTTCGGAAAGATCGTCATCCTGGTCCTGATACAGCTGGGCGGCCTGGGAATCATGACCTGGGCCTACCTCATGGCGGTGGCGTTTGGCGAAAGGATATCCCTTCGCGATCAAGTCATCCTCCAGGACCTGCTCACCCACGATGCCATATCAGACCTGAAGCAACGGCTCGTGACGATTTTCGTCATCACTTTCGTTGTCGAACTGGCCGCTTCGATCGTGCTCTACCTCCAGTGGAGCGGCATAGGCGAGACGGCTAGCGAGGACGCCTTTCACGCCATCTTTCACGCCGTATCGGGCTACTGCAACGCCGGGTTCTCCTCCTTTTCTCTCAACCTCGCGGATCCCAGACTCGAGAGCAAGTCCGCTGCCACGGCGATCGTGGCCCTTCTCGTCATCCTGGGAGGCTTGGGCACGCCGGTTTGGATCGAGCTCATCGCCAAGGCGAAAACCGCGCTGTACAACGCCGCCCGTTCCAGAGAATCGAAGAGCGAGCGACTGTTTTTCAGCCTCCACACGCGACTAGCGCTCACCACCACCTTCGCTCTGCTCCTCCTCGGAGCTTTGGGACTGCAGCTAACCCGCTACGCTGAATTCGACGGCGAGGGACAGTCCTGGTTTCTCTCCTTTTTCGACTCGGTGACAGCCCGCACCGCAGGGTTCAACATCGCGCCCCTTTCCGAGTACTCGCATAGCAGCCTTTCGCTCCTGATGATCCTCATGTTCATCGGCGGCTGTCCCGGCGGAACGGCTGGCGGCATAAAATGCACGACCTTCAGCATCGTATTGATAAATCTAAGACAAGTCATGCAATCGCGTTCCTCCACCGTCGTGTGGAAGCGAAACATCCCGCCTATGGTGACATCCCAGGCCCTAGCGATCATCACCATCGGCGGCTCCTGGATCATCCTTTCATCAGTCATTATCGAGTGGATACATCCGGAGATCCCTTTCTTCGACACGCTCTTCGAAACCGTGAGCGCCTTAGGAACGGTAGGATTGAGTCGAGGCATCACGCCCGAACTCTCGGCTGCGGCGAAGTGGATCATCATCGTCACCATGTTCGTGGGCCGCCTGGGCATCTTGTTCGTGATCTGCTCCCTTCTGCCGCCGCGCCCCGAGACGCGCGTTACCTATCCGGACGAATCTCCCTTGCTTTCCTAACCACCAACCCCGCAAACCAAATGAAATTCTGCGTGATCGGCCTCGGACAATTCGGCTCCTCGCTCGCCTGCGAGCTGTCCCGCCTGCAACACGACGTGCTGGCTATCGACAATCGCGACGCCCCGGTGGCGTCCATCAAAAAGAAGGTGTCAGTCGCCGCGGTGGCGGACGCTGCCGATATCGACGCCCTTCGCGAGGTGGGAGTTCATGAGGTCGATGCGGTGGCGATTTGCATCGGAGAAAGGTTCGAGGCGTCGCTTATGGCCACCTCGCACATGCAGGAGTTCGGCATCGAGAAGATCTACTGCCGCGTGGTGAACGACGTGCACGACCGCCTGGTCTCCCTGCTGGACGTCACCGAAAAAGTGAGGCCGGAAGCGGAAGCGGCCCGCCAGTTCGCCAAGCGGCTGGGCATCGAACATGCCAAGCAACGGTTCAACTTGACCGGGGACTTCGTAGTCCTCGAGGTCGAGGTGCCCAAGAAACTCATCGGAACCAGGCTCGCCGACGCTCGCTTGCGGGAGGACCACAAGCTCAACCTGGTGACGATCCGCTGCAATGGCGATGAAGACAAGGAGGAGGACAAGAACGACGAGGAGAGGGACGAGAGCGACGCTCGCGGAATTTGCGGCGTGCCGGACCCGGAGCAGCGCTTCGAGTCCGGCGACTATCTGGTGGTCTTCGGCCGGAAAAAGGACGTGGAGGCCTTCACCGACTCGGACTAGTCGCCGTCAGGCGACCGCGTCCCTCTTGCGCTCCCGCTGCGTATCCAGATGCTCCACATCCTGTTCCACAGACTCGCGGCTTTCCTGCTCAGCGAAGGCTTTCACCCGATCACACAACGCGCGGCTTCTCGCCAATTGGCCGGCGAGAAAGGCGCCCCCTGCCGTGCCTGCCTTCGGGCCATGCTCGACCGCCTGCTGGTAGGTTTCCACGATTTCCTCTTCCTGCTGGCGGAGCAGGTCCAGCGGCGACTCCGAACCGTATATGGTGGCGGCCGCCAGAATCGCCGTGCGCGGACGATCCCAGCTCAGCTCCTGCGGTCGGGCTGCCCCGTCGATGGATTTCAAATACGCCATGAGCTGCTCGACTTGGGATCGGTGCCCTTCCCTGAGGGAAGCGTAATCCGGAGCGTCGCTCTCCTCTCCGAGCAGCTTATCCGCCAGCTCGTAAATCTCCACCGCCGCCAACTCGACTCGCAACAGATCGTTGCAGCTCGATTCCCCCACTTGATTTCGCTCCTTATTTTTCATTTCCTCCCCACTCGCAAAAAGAGCGCCACAAAGGCATGACTATTCAGGAAACAGCCCACAACCATGATTAGCGCCGCAAAAACGGACAAACCGCCGCCTCGTCCACTGCTGGTCTGGGATGGAGACTGCTCGTTTTGCAAACGCTGCGTGCAAAAATGGCGGGGCTGGGGCCGCCCTCGAGTCGACGATTGCCCCTACCAGTCCGGGCACCTCCCACCTTCGCCGCTCAGCGAGAAGGAATTCTCACAGCGTATCTACCTCTTCGATACAGAAGGCGAAATCCATTCCGGAGCAGCAGCGGCGTTTCGCTCTCTTTCCCATACGCGGATTGGGTTTCTCGATCGCTGGTATCGCCGCTTCGCCTGGTTCGCCACCATTAGCGAATGGTGCTACGCCTTCGTTGCTCGGCACCGAAACGTCTTTTCGAAAATCGTCTAGCCAGCGCCTGGGCGTTGGGCTGCAAAACGCTGCCTCCCGTCCTCCAAGATGCAGTAGAGGGCCGGCACGATCACGAGAGCGATCACGGTGACGAACAGCACTCCAAATCCAAGACTCAACGCCATCGGGATGAGAAACCGCGCCTGCAGAGAGGTTTCGAAGATCATGGGAGCCAGGCCGAAAAAGGTGGTCAAGGAGGTCAGCAACACCGGGCGAAACCGTCGTATGGCCCCGTCGATCACGTATTCATTTTCCTGATTCGAGCCCTCGCCATCATCGCGACGAGCTCTTTTGCCTTCGTTTATGGTGGCGATCAGCACCAGCGAATCGTTTACCACCACACCGGCCAGAGCCACCAGCCCGAACATGCTCACCAAGCTGAGATCGAAGCCCATCAGCAGATGCCCCGCTAACGCTCCAAGAAAGCCGAAGGGGATAGCCAGAAGGATCAGCAGCGGCTGGGCATAGCTACGGAAGATCACCGCCATGAGGCTGTACATCGCGAGCAAGGCGAGCAGCATATTGTTTCCCAACGAGCCGAGAGCCTCCTGCCGGTCCTGCTGCTCGCCTGAAAGCTCGAAGCCCAGACCGCTGTATCGCTCCTGCAGCTCCGGAAGAACCTCCCTGCGAACCGACTGAGTGACCTTGCCAGCAGACGTCACCGTTCTATCGATACTGCCCGTCACCTGCACCGCTCGGCGACCTTGCTCGCGCTCCACGCTGGTGTATGAAGTGCTAAACTGGATACGGGCCGCCTCTTCGATCGGGATTTCTCCACCTCCCGGCGTTCGCACGATCAGTCCATACATATCGCTCAAAACGCGTTGTTCGCTCTCCGGGCGCCGCACGTAAACGCGCAGCTCATCCTTGCCCCTCTGCGTGCGAACCGCTTCCACGCCGAAAAAGGCCCCGCGAATCTGCCGAGCCAAATCGATCTCCGTCACGCCCAAGGCCCGGGCCTCCGGCCGCAATCGCAGTTCGACCTGCGGCTTGCCCTGCTCGAAACCGTTGTCCACCTCGGAGACGCCTTCGAATTCGGCCAACCGCCGTCCCAAGGACCGGGCTGCCTCCTCCAAGATCTCCAGATTCTCATGAGCCAGTTCGAAGCTGAGGTCCGAACCGGCGGACGGACCGGCGCTGTAGGTGAACGCTAGCCGGTCCACCCCAGCGATCTCGCCGATCTCCTCCCGCCACCGCCGAGTGATCTCCGCTGCCGACGCCTCCCGTTCTCCCGCGGGAATAAGCTGCACCGAAACCGCCGCCAAGTTCCCGCCGA
The DNA here is from genome assembly GCF_031127815.1 of Pelagicoccus sp. SDUM812003. Classification (NCBI taxonomy): domain Bacteria; kingdom Pseudomonadati; phylum Verrucomicrobiota; class Opitutia; order Puniceicoccales; family Pelagicoccaceae; genus Pelagicoccus; species Pelagicoccus sp. SDUM812003. The sequence continues at coordinate 26,517 of NZ_JARXHY010000009.1, forward strand.
CTTCCACCTGGCCACCCATAGGGCCGCTCGTAGCGCTCGAGCCACTACCGATCTCAGTGAAGACGCCTCTCACAAAACCGCCTTCCTCCTCGCTATCGCCAAGCTTGCGAATGGCGTCCGTCACGAGCTGGGCCGCCCGTTCGGTCTCCTGCACCGGCGCCCCCACCGGCAGCTCTATGCGCGCGGTGATCAGATCCGACTCGATCTCCGGCAGGAAACGAAATGCGATCCGACCGCCAGCGACATACCCGACCGCCAGGATCAGGATCGCGAAACTGACCGCTACCGCCGCATAGCGCCAGCGCAGCACCCATTCGATGAAGGGGCGATAGTGGGCCTCGACCTTGGACTCGAACCAATCGGAAAACGCCTGCTGCCGCTTGGCCAAAGCCTGCAGCCAGCCCTGCCCCTTCTCGTCTTTCACGTGGGCCAAATGGGCCGGGAGAATCAAGAGCGACTCTACCAAGGAAAGAATCAGAATCGGTATGACGATCAAAGGGATGACCCGAAAGAACTTACCGGTGAGCCCCGGAACGAGCAGCAACGGCACAAACGCCACGATGGTTGTCACCACTGCGAACACCACCGGTATCATCACCTCCCGCGTCCCGCGCAACGCCGCTTGACGCGGCTCCAGGCCTTCCTGCTGCCTCGCGAACGTCGCCTCCCCCACCACGATCGCGTCATCCACCACGATACCGAGAACGAGAATGAAAGCGAACAGCGATAACATGTTTATGGATACATCAAGCATCGGCATGAACACGAACACGCCTAGAAACGAAACCGGCAAGCCGATGGTCACCCAAAAGGCCAGGCGAGGCTGCAGAAACAGCCCCAGAATCAGCAAGACAAGGAAGGCCCCTAGGCGACCGTTTTCCACCAATAGGTCGATGCGATCCGCAAAGATCTCCGACGAATCGTTCCAGATGTCCATCTTCACCGTATCCGGCCACTCCTTACGAAGCGTATCCATCAGCTCGAGCGCCGCTTGAGAGGTTTCGATCGGCGTGCGTTCCGAGGTGCGATAGACCTTCAATTGAACCGCGGGCTGGCCGTTGAAGAGCGCGGACTGGTCCGTGTCTTCGAACCCGTCCACGATGCTGGCGATCTCGCCTAGGGTCACCCATGACCCATCCGGGCGTGCCACCACCGCCAGGTTTTCGAAGTCAGCCCTCTCGTCCCGGCGCTCCTTGATGCGCAGAAGGTAGTCGCCCGACGGCGTTTCCAGGCTACCCGCTGGCAGCTCCACCGAGCCTCGTCCCACGATCGCCGCCAAGCGATCGAAGGTCAGCCCGTACTCGCGCAGCGTGGCCTGATCCACCTCGATGCTCACCTCGGGATCCGGCAGCCCCGCGAGCTCGACCTGGGCCACTCGGCTGTCGCGCAGCAGCTGTCGTCTCGCTTCCAGCGCCAACCGACGCAGGGTCTTGCGATCGAGCTCGCCGTAAAACACCAGCGAAAGCACCTGCCTTCGATTGCTCGGCGTGCTGATCACTGGCTCCTCCGCATCCTCGGGGAACGAAGTGATGCGGTTCACCGCGCTTTCGATATCGCTGCGGGCCCGATTGAGGTCGGTTCCTTGGTACAGCTCCGCCATCACCGTCGCCATTCCCTCGCGCGAAACCGAGCTCAGCTCCTTCACGCCTTCGGTGCCGCGAATCGCTTCTTCTACCGCCAGGACGATGCCTTCCTCCACCTCCTGAGGCGTGGCTCCTGGATACGGCACCGAAACGGAAACGAAGTTCAAGGTCGCCTCCGGAAACACTTCCTGGCGAATCCGCGGCAGGGAAAGCACCCCGCCCACCAGCAGAAACGCCATGAGCAAATTGGCCGCTACCGTATTGTCGACCATCCAGCCGACGACTCCTCTACGTTCCTTCTCCATCATCCAGCTTCAAGGCCATACCTTCGATCGGGTTCGCAATCAGACTGGTCACCACTCGATCTCCCGTTTGCAAACCGTCGCTCACATAGGTCTTGTCCACACCGCGCAAAAACACCTTCGGCTCGCGAATCTCCAAGACGTTGCGCTCGTTCATCACAAAAACCCGCCCCTCGTCCTGCAAGGCCCAGTCGGGCAAGGCGACCAGCTGGCGCTCGTGCGAAACCGGTATTCGTATCTCCACAAACGCTCCGAACAACATGGAAAGCGCCTCCTCCCCCGACGTTTCGTCACCACCCTCTGAATACGCTCTTCCTAATGGATCTCGAACCTCCAGGATGAGGCGAGCCATGCGCCCCGCCGGATCAAGCGTTCCAGCAAGTCGGAGAACGACCGCCTGTCGTCGAGCCACCTCGGAACCATGTCGATACAAGGCCTCGCCGGTGGATCCCGCTTGCCCATTCCAGCCCGGCACTCGCAAATGCTGCAGCTGAGAAACCGCCACCCGGGCCTCCACGAGCCCGCGTCGCGTTCCGAGCAAGGTAGCCACCGGCGACCCTGGATTGAGCGACTGCCCAACCTCCACCATCTCCTCCTCCACGATGCAGTCGAACGGCGCCCGCATCCGCGTGCGCTCGAGGTTTAGTCGCGCCTTCGCTACCGCAGCCTCCGCTCGCATGGCCGCGGCTTGAGCGCGATTGAGCTGTGGCTCGCGCAAAACCAAGGAGGTCTTCAGCTCCGACTCCGATAGCGTGTCCCGCTCCCGATAGAACTCCAGCTCCTCGCGAGCGATCGATTGACGTCCCCGCTCCAACTCCAGCTGGGCGATCGCCTCGGCCAACTGAGCTTCGGCCTGCTGCAGGGTAGCGCGGTAGTCAGCCGCCTCCAGCCGAACCAGCTCCTCACCTTCATCGATCAATCCGCCCACCTCCAACTTCTCGTTCACCCAGACCACTTCGCCACCGACCTGAGCCGGCAGGCGCAGGCGGCGGGCGGGGCGCAGCGTTCCCCTAAAGGAAAGCTCCGGCGTCATGGGCTTGGCCTCCACCTCCAGAACCTCCACCAAGGTCTTGCGTTCTTCGGGTTCGCTTCGCTGAGCGTCCTCTTTGCTGACGATCAGCCAAAAGGCAAAAAGTATTGCGACTCCCAATACACAAATGCTGATCGCGACCTGGGCGATCCGCCTTCCCTTCCTCTTCATGCGTTACCTCCTTCTTCGCGGTCGCTCTCCAGCGGGTCCATGGACTCCGGCCATGCTCCGCCAAGGGCCCGACATAGCTGCACGTGCAAGGCCAACAGCTGACGCTTCGCCGTCAGCAAACCGAGCTGCGCCTGATGCAGCGTTCGCTCTGTATCCAAAACTTGTATATAAGGCACCTCCCCTCCGGAAAACGCGATTTCGGCGAGACGAGCCGCTTCCTGGGCCGACTCCACCTGACGTTCCACCCATTGCAAAGCAGCCAATTGGGCTTCGTATTGGGCTGCCGTGGTGGCAACCTCGCCGAAGGCCGACAGGAGAGCGCTGTGAAAATCTGCATAGCGCTCGCGCGCCACAGACCGCTGCAGGGCGACGCTCGCGCGTTCCCGCCCACCATCGAAAATCTCCTCGCTCAGGCTTGCCGCAACTCGCCAAAACAGATCATCGAACAGGTCTTCCCATTCCATCGACTCGCCAAAAAGGCTGCCACGCAGCCGGAGCGCCGGGAAGCGCTCCGCCAATGCGGAGGCCAGCCGTCGCTCTTCCGCCTGGAAACCTGCCAACGCCGCTGCAAGGTCAGGACGACGATAGACGAACTCCGAAGGCAGCCCCGCCTCCGGAACCGAGGGCAAGCTCGGAAAGGCCGCATCCTCCACCGTGACCGCATTCTTCTGAGGGGGCTCGCCAACGAGAATGGACAGCTGGGCAAGCGCCGCAACGCCTTGGGCCTCGGCCCGCTCCAAGCGTTCTTGCACCGCAGCAACCTGCTGATCCTGCAAGCTCACGTTGAGAGCCGAGCCCATGCCGTTCGACAAACGCTTTTCCGCCAGAGCCAACTGGTCCTTGGACAACGCCAGTTGCTGCTTCAGCAAGGCGATTCGCTGACGGGCAAGCTTCACGTCCAGCCAGGCCTCGGTCACGTTCGCCACCAGCGTCATGCTGACAGCTCGAGCCGATTCCGCAGCGCTCTCTTCGGCCAGACGCGCCGCTTGCTCCTGACTCGACAAACGACTCCACAAGTCGACTTCGTACGAAGCCGCTAAACTCGCTCGATACGTATCGATTTCCTCGATACCTTGTCCGGCGTTGGAAACACCAGCTCGAAGAGGCGCTTTCTGACGGCTTGCCTCGATCGAAGCTTCCACCGTCGGCCAGAAGGCGGAGCCAGCCTGATCGGCCCGAGCTCGCGCTTGCTCCAGTCGCTCTCGAGCCGCAGCCAGTGAGGGGTTGCCCCGCAAAGCCTTTCGCGCCAGCGCCTTCAGCTCCTCGTTCCGGAAAAACGAGAACCACGCCTGTCGCTGCTCCCAACGTATCAATTTTCCGTCGACTCCCATCGTTTCCGGCAGTTCAGACAGGGGCTGCCTGTCCAAGCGCGGGTCCGACGCGCATCCGCACAGAACCAGCAAGAAAGGCTGCAAAACGCACCAAGCACGCCAAACGAACTTGCGATTCGCACTATCTATCCGAGCCACCTCCATGGACCGCTAATATGCGCAAGTCACGCGCCAGCCGATTCGCAGAAGGATGGGAATCGCATTCGGGAATGCACGGCGAGTACAGGCTAGAAGCGCTAGAACTCGACATTTATCCATGTATTCTAATTCCCGATACCTTTCCTACCTGCTGCCCAAACGCCGCTCCGATGCAACAACGCCCTTGGCGCCAATCGTGCAGAGCCCTCCCTTATGACAGGACCAGAAAAGAATGTGCAAACACCTGCACCTTGCGAAAACTGCAACGGTACCGGAAAAGCTCCCGCCGATGGCACCGCCCCGACCAGCCAGACGCCGGCCGCTAGCTACGCGCACGGGGTTTGCCCCGTTTGCGGGGGAAGCGGCAAGCAGCCTGACTCGACCATTCACAGCGATTCGAAAAACAAGAACTGCTTCGTGGCGACTGTGGCTTTCGAAAGCATCGACGCCCCGGAGGTGCGCACCTTGAGGCGATTCAGGGACACCCACCTGCTCCCACATCGAACGGGCCGCGCCTTCGTCCGCGGCTACTACCGGTTCGGCCCCTACCTCGCAGGTATGGTGGGCGGCAGCCGATCTCTAAAAAAGGCTACGAGGGCTCTGCTGTCCCGTCTCTGCCGACGCATCGAACCCCACCTCTGAGGGCTAGCGTACCGCCTCAACATTTCCTCCTCGGCTCGCCACATGGCGTATTCAGATTTCTAGGTTGAGTTTCCCTGACGCCCCAACCCCCTTCCGCAAACAACGCCGCAAACTGCAATCGCCTCAGGTGCATTTCGCTTTCCTCTTCGGTAAGCTCGTGGCTGGCGCTCGCCCCCTAAGACGCCTGCGGTACCCGAGCGGAGAGCACCGCGCCTCTCCGGCGCTCAACTAGCTGATGAAAGCGGAAGCCTCTATCGAAAGCCTAAAACCCAGGGACAGCCATGAATAGACTAGAACGAAATGTGAAACGAATCGCAATGCCCGTAACCATCACCGGGGCGCTTGCCATCGCCGCCATCTTGGTCTTCCAGCTCTTCTTCACCGACGAATCCAGCACGAGCGCGGTCAACGCGGACTATTACGAAACGCCGCGAAGCGAAGCGAACGAATCCGAACCAAGTCAGGAGATGATCGAAACGGAGGTGACCGCGCTGAACACCGCCTTGGCAAATCTGCAAACGGTCGCCCAGACGAAGCGAAATCTGGATACATCGGATGAACAACAGGCGCAGTTCGAAGATCTGGAAGAAAAGGCGGTGCAGAAGATAGAAAGGCTAAGCGACGCCACCGTCTCCAATTTTCAACGACGGCGCGACGAAGCCTACGACGTGTTGCAGAGCTACGCCAACGCCCTGGGCAGAGAAATAGAAACGCCGACCGATGGCTAACGCGTTCGCATCCAGCACAACGACCTAGCTGGCTCCTTCCGCATCGCGAGAGGCGCTTTTCCAGACTGATAACCGGTCACGCGTCACCCTTGTCTTGAGACTCGTTTCGATTCAGGGTTTGAGCAGCGCCCTTCGCCTCCGAGGGATGGTTCCGCTCAGCCTGAAGATCGCGAACATCCTTATCGCCTCGCTCCAGCAATGCGGCGTTGGAGCTCAACTCGCGGGCGGCGTTCTCGTAGTCCAGACGCTCCGGCGAACCCGAACGCCCTTCCACCGCGGCCAACTCCAAGGCCCGCTCCGCGATGAGGGACTTGTCCGGCTCAGCCAGACCGTCTCCCTGAATTTCAACAACCTCGCCGTCTCCCATCTCGATGTGAAGCGGCTCTGTCGTTTCGTTTTTCTGCGCGCGGTTTTGATTCATTTCATTCTCCTTCTGCGGTTGATTCCTTCGTGATGGCGGCCTCTCACTACGAGTTCCGTATTCGTTTTTCTAACACGCAACCGGCCCAAACCCGAGACAATCGAAGACAGGCCTCACGCGTCGGAGCCACCGTTCGCATTCACTTTTGCTTATTCCGCGCCAGACCCCGCTCGAGACCCGTGCACGGAACAACCCTTAAGGCGATGCGATGACACCACTTGCTGAACGCACTCTCAATACTCGTTGACAGTCTTCAGCCACTGCAATGGGATGAGGGGATGGCGATAGCGAAATCTCATTCGACAGACCCTGCGGATTTTCCTTCGAAAAAGGGGAAGCGCGTCCTTATCGTCGAAGACGACGCTAGCCTGAGTCGACTTCTGGCCATCACATTCAAACTGAAGTTTCCTCATCACAGTTTACGGGTCACTCATTCCGGAAAGGAAACGCTTGAGGCGATTCGTGAACAGAAGCCTGACATCCTTATGGTCGACATTGGCCTTCCGGATATGAGCGGACTCGAGCTGGCCAGGAAATGCCGCGAACTTCCTGGCATGTCGGACGTCCAGCTCTACTCCCTATCCGGTCGCGGAGAGCCGAAAGACTTTCTCGCCAGCAAACGAGCCGGCTTCAAGGGACACCTCGTCAAGCCCGTCGACATGGAGGTGCTCGACAAATTTTTCCGCGACTAGCGGTCGCTTCACTCGATCGCTCGCAGCATCCCATCGCGCTTCGCGCAGCCTGACCTCAGACGACGAACAAAAGCGATGGAGCTTTGGACCTGATCCTCGTATCCATTTCCGGATACATCCGTCCCCTCCCGTCAGCCGAGCGCTCGCCCTACCGAATACCGCTATCCGGATCGCTTTTTCGCCGCGATGGCCAGCACTTCTTCCAAGTGTTCCACGGTGGCAGGTTTCGTGAGGTGGCAGTCGAATCCCGAGGACTGCGCGGCGGCCTTGTCCGACTGCCGACCCAATCCTGAATGAGCGACCAGACAGACCTTGCTCGACCATTTTTGCTGACGCAGCTCACGAGCCGCCTGGTGCCCGTTCATCTTGGGCATATCGATGTCCATGACGATGACATCGGGTTTGAAACGCGGAGCCAGGAGCAAGGCGCTCTTGCCATCGCCCGCCGTTCGCACCTCGTGCCCCTTGAGGCTCAGCAAGGTGGACATAGTCTTCAAGGCTGCTTCGTTGTCGTCGACGATCAGGATCTTAAACGGTTTCGAGTTTTCGGACCGGCCAGGGGACCGATTCTTCTCCAAGCCCGCTTCCGTCTTTCGCTCCACAATGGGCAAGGATACGGTGAAGACCGATCCCTTGTTGCGGCCCGGGCTATCGACTTCGATGGTGCCGCCGTGCTTTTCCACCAGTCCTTTCACCAGGGTCAAGCCGATGCCCAGTCCGGCGGTCTTTCCCTCGGAGCCCTCTTCGACTTGAGCGAACATGTCGAAGATCTTTTCCTTGGCTTGCCGACTCAGCCCCACTCCGTTGTCCTTGACCCGGATCTTGACGGACTTGCCGCCGCGGGCGCTGACCGCGACTTCGATTTCGCCTGCGTCTCGGGTGAACTTCGCCGCATTGGTCAAGAGATTGGACACCACCTGGCACATGCGTCCTGGATCCGCCATTACATAAACCGGCTTCTTGGGCAGCGTCACTTTCAAGGAATGCTTCTTCTCTTGGAACAGGTGAAAGGTCGAGTCGGTGGCTTCGCTGATGACCTCGGAGATGGAGGTCAGCTTCATCTGCAGATTCAATTTGTCCCGCTCGTAGCGGGCCACGTCGAGCAGGTCGTTCACCAGATTGGTCAACTGCCCCACCTGCCGCTCCATGATGCCATGGGTCTCGCTCACCAAATCCTCGTCTCCCTTGGCCAGCTTCATCACGTTCAAGCCGCTCGAGAGCACCGCCATGGGGTTGCGCAGCTCATGGGCCAGAACCGCCAAAAACTCGTCCTTTCTGCGGTCCGCCCGCCTCAGCTTCTCCTCAGTCTCCTTCTGAACGGATATGTCCTGAACGGTGCCCACCATGCGCACCGCTTCGCCTCGCTCGAAAAACACCTCGCCCGTGGCCGCGATCCATCGGGTCTTCCTGTCCTTCCGGTTCACCACTCGGTACTCCACCTCCAGGTGTCCGCCCGTATCCGGATCCAGAGCCGCTTTCACGCAGGCGTTGGTGCGCTCGCGATCATCGGGATGAAGCCCTGCTTCGAAGGTCTGGTAGGTTATCTCCTCGTCGCGATCGATCCCCCAAAGCTCGCGGACGCGATCATCCCATTTGACGTGATTCGATTTGATATCATAAACGTGGATACCGATGCGGGCAGCGTCTCGAGCGATGCGAAGCCGCTCTTCGCTCTCCCGCACCACGTTTTCCGCTTCCTTGAGCTCGGACATGTCCAGCAGCATACCGATAACGCGAGCCGGGGCTCCGTCCTCCCGGCGTTCGACCGCCTTGAAGCTCGCATGTATCCAGATCCAGCGCCCGCTCGCGTGTCGCATGCGCGTTTCGAGCACCAGACGATCGTCGGTACCTAAGAGGAAATTGGCGTAGGCTTTTTCCGTCGTATCCAGATTTTCAGGATGCACTCGATTCCGGATCCATTCCAGTATGCCTAAGGAACTAGGGATATCGTCAAGCTCGTAGCCGAGCATCCGGGCGACCTGCGGACTCAAGATGGGGGAGCTATCCAGCGGCACGTTGTGCTCCACGACCCCACCCGTGGTGGCGTCCCACGCCAGTTCCAGACGCTCGTTGCTTTGACGCAGAGCGTCTTCCGAGCGCTTTCGGGAGCTCACGTCCTGCACGACGCAATTCACGCCTACGATCTCACCGCCGGAACGAAATGGATAGTAGTTCGCTAGATAATCTCCCTTTTGGCCCGCAGCGGAAGAGATGCTCAGCTCCATACCGATAACCGGTTCGCCGCCCTCCAGTATGCGTTTCAAGATCGGCACCAGCGTTTCCGCCATCTCCGGCAGGATTTCCTCCACGGACCTGCCGATGTGCTCGTCGACGCTGCGACCGTTGATGCGAGCGAGCAGATCGTTGATCCGGACGAACCTGAGGTCTGTATCCAGCAAACAAAGACCCACCGGAGCGCTTTCGTAGATGGAGTCGATTTCAGTCAGGCGGCGCGTCAGCCGATCTCTGGTCTGATAGCGTTCGATCGCTTCCCAGAGGATGTTGGCTAGCGCCTGCACGAAATAGGCGTCATCGAGAGAATACTGGCCCGATTCCTTGGAATGGGTGGCGAGGATGCCCCATGGGTTATCCAGCTTTCCGATCACCACGCTGATGCCACTCTTCACACCATGGCTCGTAAGCAGCTCCGGTCCACGGAACCGCTTCTCGGTCTCCAAATTGTCCACAAGGACAGGCGCGTTGGTCTGCAGGGTGTAGCCAGCCTGAGAGGAAACGCCTGTATCCACTTTTGCCTTACCAACGAGTCCCATTCGCCACCCGATCCCTTCCTTGAGCAGGAGTTTGTCCTCGTTGGGGCGATACTGGAGGATCTTCACGAAGTCCCCATTCAAGGCGTCCTTCAATCCCTCTACGGTCAGTTTGAACAGCTCGTTGCGAGAAGAGCCAGCAAGGGCGGCCTTGCCGATCTGAGCCACCACCGCGGCCTGGCGCTCGCGGCGCTCCAAGAGAGACAACGACTCGCGCAACCGCGTGATGTTGGTATAGGTCACCACCACGCCATCGATCTTGTTGTCGCTGGTGCGATACGGGAGGATGCGGCGGATGAAACAGTTCCTTCGCTCCTCGACCGGCACCTGCGGCTCCGGGTTCGGTCCGGAGACCACTCCCGAGGCCTCATCTCGAAGCGTCACGTAGACCTCGCGCTCGATGGGCATCAGTTTTTCGAGCACCTCTCGTGCGTCGGAATAGAGATTGGCGTCGTCGAAACTGGAAGCGAGATCGCTGACAGGCCGACCGATATCCGTCTCGATCACGTGCAGCAGATTCGAGGTCACCGGGGTGTAGCGCCGTATCCGGAAGTTCGTATCCAGAAACAAGGTCGCGATCTCCGTGCTGCTGAGCAGGTTCGACAGGTCGTTGTTCGCGTCCTCGAGCTGCTGGATCTTGTCCTCAAGCTGATTGTTGACCGTGCTCAGCTCTTCGTTGAGCGACTGCAGTTCCTCGCGCGAGGTTTCGAACTCCTCGTTGGTGGACTGCAGCTCCTCGTTCATCGACATCACCTCCTCGTTGGAGGCCTTCAGCTCTTCGTTGGAGGTCTCGAACTCCTCGACGCTGCGCTGCAAGTCCTCGCGCACGGCCTGAAGCTCGCGTTCCAGTCGACGGCGGGCCAGCCGACCGTCGGAACCGTCGCCCTCCCGCCGGGCTCCTTCGGCTTCCGAACCTTCGGCATCCCCGCCCGACTCCCCTTCCGCAAGCGACGATAGAGCCATGCCTCCGGGAGGCAGGGCGGCCATGGTATCGTGAAAGGCGATGATGTAGAGCTGTTCGCTCGCCTTGTCGGCCGGCACCGCCTCCACGCTAAAGCTCACACTGACCTGCTGGTCTCCTCGTCGCACCTTGGGCGCGACGTCGGCGATCATCTCGCTCTTTTGCAGGGCCCGAGCGATGCCCCGACGCAGGCTGCTGCGAAGCCCTTCGGCGCAGATCGACATGAGATTGCGCGTCGGCTCGCCGCTCGGAAACTCGAAATAGTCCTTCACCGGACCTTGCTGGTACTGAATATCGAAATTTCGGTCGACCACCACGCACGCGGGAGCGAAGCGCTCGAGCAGCAGCTTTTTCGATCGTTCAACCGGTGAAACAGGGCCGGAGCCAAGGTTAGGCGTACTCTCTTCCTTCATCGTATTGACGTTGCCGGATACCGGCGTGCGCAAGGCCCCCAGATCGATCGAGCCCTTCTTTCTAAAAATCCGCCACTGCTTGGAAACCTCATCGAAGAGCCTCGCCTCCCGACCCAGCGATTCGCTCTGCCCAAGGAAGAGGTAGCGATCCTTGTTCAGGGCGAAATGAAACATGCGGAAGAGCCGCTGCTGAACGTGCGGTTCCAGATAGATCAAGAGGTTGCGACAGCTTACCAGGTCCAGCTTCGAGAACGGCGGATCCGCGATGACATTCTGCGAAGCGAACACCATGGATTCGCGCAGGCGCTTGTTGACCAGGTAGCGGCCGTCCTCCGTCTTCGAAAAATGCTTTTCCAAGCGCTTGCTCGGCACATCGTCGCCGATGCTAGCCGGATACACCGCCTGACGGGCCTTCGCTATCGCGTCCTCGTCCAAATCGGTGCCAAAGAGCTGCAGGGTCAGGCTCTTGCCCTGCCGCTCGAACTCATCGAAAAACGCGATGCCCAGGCTGTACGCTTCCTCGCCAGTGGCGCAGCCTGGCACCCAGACTCGGACCGTGGAGTGGTCCCGCTTTTCCTGAACGATTCGGGCCACCACCTCGCTCTCCAGGGCCTTCCACGACTCCGGCTCTCGGAAAAAGGCGGTGACGCTGATCAGCAGATCGCGAAACAACTGCCTCATTTCCTCACGATCCTCTTGGAGTAGCTTCAGGTAGTCCTCCACCCTTCGCAGCTGATGAAGCCCCATCCTGCGCTGGATCCGGCGAATGAGGGTGCCCTGCTTGTAGCAGCGAAAGTCGTAGTCCGTATGGGCCTTGAGCAAACTGACGATCGACTTGTAGTCGTCGGCGCTGCCCTGGAAGTCCTCCGACCCCTTCTCTCGTCCTTCGACGTAGGGGTGGCGCACGTACTGGGCGATGACATCCGGCATCTTGCTGATCGGCAGCTCGTAATCGACCAAGCCGGTGGCGATGGCGCTTCGCGGCATGCCGTCGTACTCCGCTGTCTTGGGGTCCTGCACCATGATCATGCCGCCATGAGCCTTGATCTCCCTCAGTCCCCTAGCGCCGTCTCCCCCCGTGCCGGAGAGCACCACTCCGACCGCCAGCTCCCGCCGCTGCTCCGCCAAGGAGCGAAAGAAATGGTCGATCGGCATGCGGATCCCGCGACGCTTCACCGGCTGCTCCAGAAACAGCCCGCCATCCCGCATGGATAAAAACCTGTTTGGCGGGATCATGTACACGCGATCCGGCTCGATCGTCATGGCGTGCTCGGCAGGCACTACTGGCATCTTGGTGGACTTCGACAACAAGTCCGCCATCATGCTCTCGTGATTCGGGTCCAGGTGCTGGATCAATACGAACGCCATGCCCGTGTCGCTCGGAAGAGCCTCTAGAAACTGCTTGAAAGCGCTCAACCCGCCCGCGGACGCCCCGACGCCGACCACCACGCACTGGGACTCGGGCCTAGCTGGAGCGCTGCCCGGCGCTCGCTTGGCGACAGAGCTGCTGCTGCGGACTTTTTCGCTGGAGGTCATCAAGAGGTGGCAATCAGGAGCGACTCCATTCCTGAGCTGTACAAAGAGAAGGCAGGCACGGTCGCGAGCGGAAGTTCTAGCGACTCATATGCGAACCGTTTTGCGCCCTTTAGCTCCGCCGGTCAATGATATCATTTGCGGAGGCCTGCGGAGCGACGGAGAGCGCCATTTCAAAAGCTGTTTCAGAAGACGTTGCTATCCTTAGAGTTAGAAAAAGAAGCCGCAAACGCCCCCAAAAACCACGCTCGTAGTATAAACCCGAATACAGGATCCCTTGGCAGCTCGGCGCGACTGCGACGGTCACTCGTCGCCCTGCTTGGTCTTCCTCTCCACCCAGCCCTCGAAACGGTTGAGCACCGTCAGGATAAACAGCGTCGCCAAGGTCAACAGACAGGCGAAGACCCAAAGTTCCAAGGCGGTGGCGATCCCGATCGCTCCGCAAAACAGCAGCGAAGCCGCGGTGGTCAATCCGCGCACCTTCATCTTGCTCTGCTTCTGAATGATGGTGCCCGCTCCCAGAAACGCGATACCCGTCACGACTGCCCCGATGATGCGAAACGGATCGGCGTCCACGGTATCGCTCAGCCCCTCGGATTGATAGAATCGCACCACGTACTCGCCCAACCTGACCAGCAATGCGGATGCCCCCGCCACCACCATGTGGGTGCGGAATCCCGCCGGCCGGTCGCTCAAGTCGCGCTCGAAGCCGATGACGCCACCTAAGACCATCGCTCCCACCACCTTGGCGAAGAGCGCGAACTGATCCATCAATGCAGTCTGTTCCATTCGATCGCCTTTCGCAGACGCTATGCCTTGACCGGGAGGTCTGCGTATCCCCAGGACCAATACGGATGGCGGGATCGTCTCGCACGCGTCGAGATTCCGGCCTGATTTCGTTCAGCGCGTTCCATGCCTTTGACCCCGCAATTGCTGCGCCAGCGTCGCTCGAGGCGTCACTCGGCCGTCACAAGCGATCCCGCGAGTTGCGTTTCGCAACTCGACCGTTCATTGCCCGCGAAACGGAGAGGCGAAACGCACCTTCCGCTCAGGTCCCAACGCTAATAGTCTTTCAAAAGCTGGACGGCGCTCGGACACCCTCTGTTTTCGATTCCGTTAGTCGCCGCTTCCCCTTGAATCCATTTACCGAAGCATGCGATTCCAATTGTCAAAAGGTAAACAGATCCCCGCCTCCTCGCCCAGGTCTCTTCTGGCCGCGGCGGTCGCATCGCTTCTGATCTTCGCCGCTTCGTCCGGTCGCAGCGATCCAGACGCCGCCGCTGCCGCGTCCTGCAGAGCCCTCCAGAGCGACGAGTCCATCAGCCCATTCGCAGGCTACCGCGAGCGCATCGAGGCCCTTCGCAAGGGAGCATCGGAGCGCGGCTCGATTCGTTACACTGAAGTGCTGCGCTCCATTTATGAGGACGAGATGGACGAGTTGCTCGCGCAAAAACTGCGGTGGCAAACCCAGCATAGCGACGCCTTTCTCTTCTACTCGGACTACCGCAGCATCGACGAGGCCGTCGCTCTCTCAGTTTTCCAATCCAAGCGCAACCCACGGCTAGGCAGCACCCTAGTGGGCCGATACGAAGCCAATTCCAACACGATCGAGATCGCCCACGACGCCAGCGCGTTCGTGGTCATTCACGAATCCGGCCACACCCTGCAGCGCCAATGCCTGATTCACGATCCGCATGACTCCCGCCAAACGCATGGCGCCTCCGCCGAGAGTCATCAGCTCACATCCCTCTTCCAAAAGACCGCCAGCTCCAAGCGCGACCAGCTGCGCCTGCGCTACCTCGCCGCCCAGGAAGAGCTGGAAGTCAGGCTGCAGGACCTCAATCGCTTCTACGCCAACTGCACGGATGGTCGCCCCATCGCCAGCCCAATCGAAGCCTTGCAAGCCCTCGACTTGCTCGGACTCAAGCTGGACCAAGAAACCGTCCACGCCGCCCTGCAAGGCACCGACTGGGAGCAAGAGCCTGGCGAGATCGAAACCTTGCTCGCAGCCGACTCGCCCTATTCGAAGTCGCAGCTGAAAAGCGCTTTCGAAGACGCATGCGAACTGCTTCTGCTGCAAAAGCTGGTCCTGCGTCACCAGCCGGAGGCCTGGACGCTGACGCTGCGCAAGCTGCTTTTCGAAGCCCCTGGCCACCTTTAGCCCACGGTTCCGGCAAGGACCCGTTGGCGCTTGCTGCCTGCCCTGCTGCACGCGATCCCAAGCTCCGCTTTCGAAAGCCGGAAGCCCTCGCCCTTACGCATTGCGTTTTTCATACGAAATCGATTCCTAGGAGCGAAATGCACCTGACGAAATGCGCCACGTAGTGGAATTTTCGGTACAGAGATAACGAGTGCGCCCTCGGAGAAAGCGGCGACGCGACAGGCTAGTCGGCAAAGCTACCATTTGGCGCAGCTCTAGCAAACCGTTGGCTGATATCCGAAACGGAGGTCCAACAAATTCACATGATCAACCTCCTTCGATAAACCTATTCAATCAACACCATATGAAATACCCACATATCATTACGTCCACTGCTCTCGCCATCGCTCTCGTCACGACCGCTGGACACGCCGGAAAGGACAAGCACAAGGATGAAATGCACGACAGCATCACCGGCAAGATGAAGCGCGTGACCCAGGAAAGCCTTGACCAGCAATTCACCGCCCAGGACCTGATCGGAAAGTCGATCTACGACAGCCAAGGAGAGAAAATCGGCAGCGTGACCGACTTCTCGCTGCCGAGCCATGCATCGTTCCAGAAGATGCAAAACTCCCAGCAACACAGCGACAAGAGCCAGAAGGACGACTGGACCCAGCACTTGCCAAGCCTCGGAGAGGAAACCACGGTATTCATTTCCGTCGGCGGGCTGCTAGGCGTAGGCGACGATATCGTAGCGGTTCCCGCAAGCGCCATATCCTTCGACAGCCTGGAGGAACGCTTCACCCTACCGACCAGCAAGGAACAGGTCGTAGCTCTAGCGGAACAGGAGCCTTACGACGAAAACCTAGCGGATAACTCCGAGTATTCAGACAGTAGATACAGCGCCAAGCAGTCCTTCGACAGCGACATCGACGCGATCCGCCAGGCTTTCAACCAATCGCAAAGCGAAGACAACGAACTGGCCAACCTGAGCCTGGAAACCGATGGAGATAAACTCATCCTCAGCGGCCAGGTTTCCTCCGCGACCACCAAGCGTCGCGCCGAAAGCATCGCCCGCGAACACACCGACATGTCGATCGAAAACTCGATTCGCGTTTCTGATAAGAAATCCGGTCAATACTAATCCCATCGCCCAACGCATTTTGGGTCACTAAACCTGGCTAGCCTCCTCCGTGGGGGCTAGCCTTTAAGGCGTGCGATCGCGACGCCTCGCAATCACGTCCTCACGCACGTCACGAGAGAACGGATACGCAGCCACGCCCCGAGAGCCGCGAATGCCGATGCCAGCAAATCGGCGATCCATGAAACGGAATCGCTGTAGAAGATGGCGATCACCAGATTGGCTCCGGCATCGTCTACAATTGCCAGCGCCAAGAGGAAATCCCGCAAGCGCTTGGGCAGCCCTGATCCAACCAACGCCAGCAGCACCAGCGCGAAAGCGATATCCGTAGCCATGGGAATCCCCGAACCGCTCAGGCCTTCCCCTCCCATTGGCATGGCGATGGCAAAAACGACGCCGACCGGCTACCAGCATTCCGAACAAGACCGCCCCAAAGGAGCTGAGGCCTGCTTCTACGAGGAGAGCTGGCCCTGCACGAACTCTTTTTTCAGTTCCAAGGCGGCCACGAAGAAAAACAAGGCCATCAGAGCATCGTTCACCCATTCGCGCAAGGCCCGCTCGAAGTGGAAACCGCCTAACAAGACGCTAGCGGTCTCGCCACCCGGCGAGCGGGTTCGCCCCCCCCTCCACAACCGCGAGCTCCGCCTCGTTTCGATTTGGCATTCTCTCAGACATGCGCCCTGCTCCCATCTTTCGCTCAAGCGATCCCTCGCATCGCGACGAAGCGCATAGCGTCCCCTGACGCTACAAGCGCTGGACCAACACCGATACGCCCGGGCGAATGCCACACGATCGACCGAGTGACAGCTTGCCGAATCTCGCACAATCGATACGCTGCTCGAGACGTCTTCCTCATAGTCGTCAAACCGCCTGTCGCCTGTGTCACCTGGATTTCGATCAAGCCGCCTACGCCACGCCGCCACCCTCGCGCTGCTCTTCGCCCTCGCGCTCGTCTCGACGCGTCCAGTCATGGCGGTGGACTTCGACGCTCCGCCTCCCAACCTCGACACAGCCCGAAAGCTCTACGAGTCGGGAAACTACCAGCAAGCCATCGACTACGCCACCAACGGGCAGGAGCTCGACCCATGGATTTCGACCTGGGAGGTCATCAAGTCCCGTTCCTTGCTGGCCCTCGGACGCTACGAAGACGCCTACCGTAGTCTGAGCGCTTTCGTCGACGACCGACAGTACGAGCTGCTGCCACGCCTGCTCCTGCGAGAGGCCTGTCTCTATACCGCTCGCTACGAAGAGGCTCGCAGCCAGTACGACGCCCTCGGCTTTCTGGTAAACGAATACTCGCGCCGCTACGGCTACAACCCTGAGGACATCGTATCCGTAGGCCGCATCGCCGAACTGTACGAGGTGGAGCCGAAGATCGTTCTGGAAAGCTTCTACCGTCGCGCCCAGGAGCTGCGCACCGCTCCCGCCTCCGCCTTCCTCGCCGCGGGAGATCTGGCTCTGGACAAACACGACTACCAGCTCGCCTCGAAGACCTTTCAGCAAGGGCTCGAGTCCTTTCCCGAAAATCCCGACCTGTGGCACGGCCTGGCTGAGTCATTTCGAGAGGACGACCGCAGCAAGCTCGCAGAATACGCCAGCCGAGCTCTGGAGATCAACCCCAAGCACACTGCCACGCTCTGCCTGCTGGCGGAAAACCACATCGCCGCCGAGTCTTACCCAGCCGCCGAGACCTTGCTCGACATGGCCTTGCAGACCAACCCGCTCTCGCCCCATGCCCTTTCGCTCAAAGCTTCCATCGCCTACATAAAAAACGACAACGCGCGGGGCGACGAGCTGCGGGCCGCGGCCCTCTCCACCTGGACCAGCAATCCCTCCGTCGACTACCAGATCGGCCTCCAGCTCTCGCGCAAATACCGATTCGAAGACGCCGCCACTTCCCAGCGCATCGCCCTCTCGCTGGACGAAACCTTCACCCCCGCTCGCATCCAGCTCGCTCAGGATCTGCTCCGGCTCGCCCGTAACGAGGAGGCCTGGAAGCATGCCGAGCGCGTGTATCGAGAAGATCCATACAACATAGCCGCCTACAATCTCGTCACCTTGGAGGAACGTCTCTCGCAGTTCGCCACGCTGGAGTCGGAGCGCTTTCTGGTGCGCATGAGCTCCACCGAGGCTCCCATCTACGGGCAACGCGTCTTGAACCTGCTCGAAAACGCCTACGCCACCTTGTCGGAGCGCTACGGTATCGAGCTCCCGCTGAAAACCACCGTCGAGATCTATCCCAATCCTGCCGACTTCGAAACCCGCACCTTCGGCATGCCTGGCACGCCAGGCTTTCTCGGCGTCTGCTTCGGACCGGTTTTCACCATAAACAGCCCTGCCAGCCGGGCCAACAACTGGGAGGCGGTGCTCTACCACGAGTTTTGCCACAGCATCACCCTTACCCTTAGCCAAAACCGCATGCCCCGCTGGCTCTCGGAGGGCATCTCCGTCTACGAGGAGCGATTGGCCAATCCCGCTTGGGGCCAGCGCATGAGCGCCAACTACCGAGACCGCATCCTCAGCGGCGCCATGCAGACCATCGGCGACATGAGCTCCGCTTTCCTCAAAGCCGAAGACGGAGAGGACATCCAGTTCGCCTACTTCCAATCCTACCTCGTAGTCGATTTCCTAATACGGGAGCATGGCATGGAAGCGATGCGAGGCCTCCTGGCTGATCTCGGGGAAGGGGTGGAGGTCAATCAGGCCATCGCCAAGCGCTTCGCTCCGCTGCCCCAACTCGACGAGGCCTTCGCCTCCTTCGCCCAGGAGCAAGCCCGCCAGCTAGCCGGCGACTATCGATTCAGTCCGCCTGACTCGCCCTTCGCTTCGGCGCTGCTGCTACTGCAACCGAAAAAGGACTATCGCCTCGCCCTGCAAGACGGTCGGGCCTTGCTCGAGCAGGGAAACTGGGAACAAGCCGTCGCGGCCCTGGAGCCTCTCGTCGCCGAAGCCGGCTACCTGCCAGGCGAGGAAAACGCCCACTGGCCGCTCGCTCGCGCCTACCGCGAACTGGGCCAGGAGCAAAAGGAGATCGAGACCCTGCGAGCGATCACCCGTCACGAGGCAGGGCGCCTTGGCCCGGTGGAGCGCCTGCTGGAGCTTTCCCTTTCGCGACAGGACTCTGAAAGCGCGTTCAAATGGGCCAACGCCTGGATCGCCATCAACCCCATGGCGGAAACGCCGTGGCGGGCGCTGCTGCGGTCCGCGATCGACAACGAACGCTCCGACTACGCGGCCGAAGCGGCTCGCTCGCTCATCGCCCTCAACCCCCCAGACAAACCTTCGCTGCACTACCAGCTGGCGGAACTGCTGCAGACCAGCGACGCCCCTGCGGCCAAACGTCACGTGATGCTCGCCCTGCAGGACGCACCCCGCTTCCAAAAGGCATACCTTCTGCTCGACAAGCTGCAAAAGGCCATCGCCGCCGAAAACCGGCAAACGCAAACCGATCCCCTGAACGCTCTCGATCTTGACAACAACTTCTTCCAGTAGAACGCCTCGCTCGCCGGACGTGTATCCGTTTTTCCATGCCATGCTGGTCTTGGCTACGGTCCTTATCGCCGGGCTCGCGGCTCCAGACGCCAAAGCTCAGCTGAGCGATCGAGCCGGCGTGCCGGAATGGGAGGTACCCACCCAGTTCAAGCACGACGTCTTCACCTTCGCCCGAGTGCGCTACGACTCCTTCGACGGTGGCGGCGGCTGGGGACGGCGCGGCGGCCGCTGGTCCACCGACTACCCGGACGCCGAGCTCAACCTCGCCTACCGACTGCAGCAGATGACTTCTCTGAAGGTGAACCCCGACTCCGCGGTGGTTCGCCTGGACGAAGACGATCTCGCCGACTACCCCTTTCTCTACATGGTCGAGCCGGGCAGGCTGATCTTTCGCGAAAGCGAAGTGACTGCCCTGCGGGACTACTTGCTCAATGGCGGATTTCTCATGGTGGACGACTTCTGGGGCGATTCCGAATGGGAGAATCTAAGCTACGAGCTCGGGCGCGTGTTCCCCGATCGCGAGATTCACGATCTCCCCCTGGAGCATCCGATCTTCCATATCGTCTTCGACCTGAAAGAGAAACCGCAGGTCCCGAGCATCTACCACGCCCGATCCTACGAAGGCACCGGCATCACTTGGGAGACCGACAAAGGGCCGGGAGCGGAACATGTGCACTACCGGGCGATCTATGACGACAACGGACGCATGTGCGTCATCATTTGCCACAATACCGATCTCGGCGACGGCTGGGAACGCGAGGGCGAATCCGAATGGTACTTTCACGAATTCGCCGAAAAGAAGGCCTACCCGATGGGCATCAATATCATCGTCTACGCCATGACCCACTAGCCGTCCGACCCAACAAAATACGCATCCATTTCATGAATACTACCGACGAACCTATCGACTCCCAATCCGCGCTCTTCGAGAAGCTCCAGAACGGTCGCCTGAAACTCGAAGCCGAGCTCTCCAAAGTGATCGTCGGACAAAAGGAAGTCACCCGCCAATTGCTCATCGCCTTGCTCTCCGGCGGGCACTGCATCGTGACCGGCGCCCCGGGTCTCGCTAAGACGCTGCTGGTGAAGTCCATCTCCCAAGTCTTCCAGCTGAACTTCCAGCGCATCCAGTTCACCCCCGACCTCATGCCGGCAGACATCACCGGCACGGAAATCCTCACCGACACCCCGACCGGACGGCAGATGACTTTCGTCCGCGGTCCAGTATTCACAAACCTGTTACTAGCCGACGAAATCAACCGCACGCCCCCGAAAACCCAATCCGCCTTGCTGGAGGCCATGCAGGAGCACCAGGTGACAGCTGCCGGAGCGCGACACACCTTGCAGGAGCCTTTTTTCGTGCTGGCCACCCAGAACCCAGTGGAAATGGAGGGCACCTATCCGCTACCTGAAGCTCAGCTCGACCGCTTTCTCTTCAACGTGCTCATCGACTACCTGCCAGAGGAAGACGAAATCGAAGTGGTCCGCCGCACCACCGCAGGCCCGAGCCAACGCATCGAACCGGTCTTCACCGCTCAGGAAATCATCGCCATGCAGGCGCTGGTGCGAGAGGTCCCGATCAGCAGCGACGTCATCCAATACGCCGTGCAGCTCGTGGCCCGCACCCGCCCTGAATCGGAAAGCGCTCCGGACTACATTCGCAAATACGTGCAATGGGGCGCTGGCACCCGCGCCGCTCAAGCTCTCGTGCTCGCCTCCAAAGCCCTCGCCCTGTGGGAGGGCAAGGCCTACGCGAGCAAGGAACAGATCAAATCGCTGGCGAAACCTGTACTGCGTCACCGGATACTGCTCAACTACCGAGCGGAAGCCGAGTCCACCTCAGTGGAGCAGATCATCGAAAAACTGGTAGAATAGATAACACGCCCCCAACGCCGTGCCAAGCAACCCGTACAGCCCTACGACGTCCGTCGATCCCGAAGCCTTGCTCGCCATACGCGATCTGGAACTGCGGGCCCGAATCGTTGTGGAAGGCATCTGGGCAGGCTTGCATCGCAGCCCCTATCACGGCTTTTCCGTCGAGTTTTCCGAGTACCGCCAGTACAGTCCGGGAGACGATCTACGCTACCTCGACTGGAAGATTCTCGCTCGAACGGATCGCGAATACCTCAAGGTTTTCGAAGACGAGACGAACCTGCGTTGCCTCATCCTCGCCGACGCCAGCAAATCGATGGAGTTTGGTTCCGGTTCGTATTCTAAATTCGACTACGCTCGCACCATAGCGGCTACGCTATCCTACTTTCTCTCCAAACAGCGAGACGTAGTCGGCATCGCACGGTTCGACAGCGCCATCACCGACTACCAGGAGCCCAAATGGCGCCCGGGTCACCTGAAACGGCTTTTCGCCTTGCTGGAGCGCCCCGCGGAAGGACAGGCCACCGACTTGAAGGCGGCGCTCGAAGCCACGCTTCGACTCGCCCGCCGCCGCTCGCTTGTGATCCTGATTTCGGACTTTCTCAGCGATCCGCATGAATGGAGCTCGGAGCTGGCCTACCTACGCTCCATGGGACACGACGTGCGTGGGCTTCAGGTGCTCGATCCCGCAGAGGTCAACCTTCACTACGGCAAGGCCGCCTATTGGAACGACGTGGAAACGGGAGAGCTTCGCTACGTCGATCCCGATTCCGCTCGCGACGACTACACCAAGCGGTTTTCGGAACGGCAGCGGCAAGTCGGATCCGCCTTCGCCTCAGCTGGAGCTCGCCTGCAAACCATCACCACCGACCAGCCCCTGGACCTGGCTTTGGTCGATTTCGTGAGGGAGCTTAGGAAAACGCGATGAGCTTCCTCGCCCCACTCTTTCTCGCCGGCTTGGCGTTGATCGCCGGACCGATCCTCTTTCACCTGATTCGACAGGCGCCGCGCAACCGCATCCCCTTCAGCTCCACCGAGCTGCTCGACCACAGTCAACCGAAGACTGAGAGTCGTCGACGTATCCAGAATCCCCTTCTCCTTATCATTCGCTGCCTAGTCGTCGCATTGCTCGCCTTGGCCTTCGCCCGACCGTTCTTCCCTGAACAATCTCTTTCTTCGGCCTCCTTCACCCCCTCGATCGATCGCGTGCTTCTCATCGACATGAGCGCCAGCATGCAGCGTCCCGGCGTGAGCGACAGTCTTGAGGAATCGGTCAGAGAAATCCTCTCCGCCGCTGCGCCCCAGTCGCGTATCAGCATATTCGGTTTCTCGGATACCGTCACTCCGATCGTAACAGCCGAGCAGTGGCAGAACTGGCCGATCGATCAGCGAACGCAGCTCGCCTTGCAGCGTATCGCCGCTACACCCGTCACCGATTTCCCGACACGACTCGACTTGGCCATCGAACACGGATTGGACGAGCTGGCCCGATTGGGCGAGCAAACAGAAGAAAAACGAATCGCCGAACTCATCGCGCTTTCCGATTTCGCCAAAGGCTCCTCATTCAGCGGCCTTGCCGGTCTGGACTGGCCTAACGAAACCTTTCTCAAGCGTATCCAGGTAGCCCCGACGCCACCGCCAGTCAACGCCAGCCTTAGCTGGGCTGGCTGGGAGTGGAACGCCGAGCAACAGCTATTTGCGGAATTAAGACTTTCCCTCGACTCTCCTCCGGAGAAACCGCTCGACCTCTCAGTGCAAGCCTTCCATGCGATCGAGGCGCAACCTTTGAGCCAGCCCGTCACGGCAGTTCTCGCCGCGGGCAAGGGATTCGTCCCGATTTCCATTCCTCTAGCCACCGGCTCGGACGAGCTACCGATTCGCTTCGAGCTGTCCGGCGACGAGGTAGCGTTCGACAACCAACTCTATCGCGCTCCCAGGTTTATTCCCACTGTCACGATCGCCCTTCTGAGCGACGCCCAACTCGCCGACCCCCAACAAGCTCCCTACTTCATCGAAAAGGCGCTCAAGGGTATCGACAATCCTAGGACAAGACTTCTTCCGGTCGACTCGTTCTCGACAGACGCTGACCTGACAATTGTCGACAAGCCGCTCGACAGGCAAAGCCTTCAGCGCCTTCGGAGCGAAGCGCAAACGGGTGGAACCGCCTTCCTGATCGTATCCGATTCGAGCAAGGAAGACACCTTGCGAGCCCTTTTCGACGATCGCCAATGGCAGATTGACGAAACGCTCGACCAAGACCTTCGCATCGGAGAGATCGACTTCGAACATCCGCTTTTCGAGCCCTTCGCCGATCCTCGCTTCAGCAATTTCGCCAACATCAACACCTGGAAAGCCCCTCGTATCCAGTTTCCTGATTCTCCTGACATACGAAAGCTCGCCTCCTACGACAATGGCTCCCCTCTCCTGCTAGAAGCGAAGCTGGGCGGCGGAACGGTGTTCGTATGGGCAGGCGACTGGTCGCCTCGCTCCTCCCAGTGGGCCCTCTCCAGCAAGTTCGTTCCGTTCCTGTACCAGCTTTGCCTCCAGTCAATCGGCGGTCCTCCGCCCGCCAACAACCTCTATCTCGATCGCGCTCTGCTCGCTCAGCAGTCTATCCGAGCGGACCAGCTGCCCATCACCCGAGCCGGGATGTATCAGGTCGAAGGCCGCGGAAACGCCCCCTGGCTCGCCCTGCAGGTCGATGCCAGCGAAAGCTCCCTTCACCCCATCGACGAGGATGAATGGGATAGATTGGGTCTACCAGAATACGATCCAAGCCGAATCAGCCAAGTCGCCCAGTCGATCGCCGCTGCCAGCAGTCGCGAGAGCTCGCAACAGCTAGAAGAAAGGCAGGCCGTTTGGAAGTGGACCCTATGGCTCGTCATCCTCCTCCTGCTCAGCGAAAGCTTGCTGGCGACCAAACCAGCTAGGACGAAAGGAGAACAGGCAGCGTAATGGATCGTCAACTACACCCCATCAAAAAAGGGCTCACGCCGCGTTTGCGCATTCTTTTGGATCCCGTAGCGCGGCGCCTCATCGCGCGCGACTGCCAGCGCAGTCGGACACGACTGTTCCTTTTCGCAGGCTTGCTCGCCTTGCCGCTGTTAGCCTTAGCGGCGCTGTACCCACAGTGGGCTTCCTTGCTCCTAGTCTCCATGGCCCTCGGCGGCATCGCTCTCATCATTCTTTCATGGCTCAAAGAGCGTTCAGTCGACTACGACTACCTCGCCGCAGCCAGAGCGATCGAAAAGGAGCATCCCGAACTCAACCAGGCCCTCATCACTGCCGTGGAGAGCGAGCTTTCAGGTAAATCATCATTCCTTGGTCGCCGCGTTGTGGAGGACGCCTTAGCCCATCCGAGTCGGAAAAACTGGGCGGAAGCGGCCACCCGATCCGAAACCCGTTCGCGTATCCAGTATTCCAGTGCGCTAGCATCTTTCTTCGTCCTGATGCTCGCCGCATACTACATCGCCCAGCAGGAGACCGCCCTCACCCCTGGACAGCCTGGGATCGACCTCGCCGATCGGACCCTGACCGTCGAACCTGGGAATACCGAAATTGAACGCGGCTCCTCGCAAGTCGTTATCGCCCGCTTCACTGGTTCCCCTCCTGACGAAGCCTTTATCGAGTTCTCCCCCTCGCCCAACAGCAGCGATTCCTCCGCCAAGATGGTCAAAAGCCTGTCCGACCCAGTTTTCGCATTCACCTTGAGCTCAGTCGAGCAGTCCACCGAGTACCGGATACGCTATGGAGAGCAGACCAGCCAGACCTACTCGCTCTCCGTTTACGACCTTCCTCAGCTGACCAAAGCGGACGCCTCGCTCTCCTTTCCTGAATACACCGGATGGCCCGATCGAGACGTTCCCGATACGCTTCGCGTTTCCGCGATCGAGGGTACCCAGCTTCAATACCGTTTCAATACTAACAAGCCCGTGGCGAGCGCCGTTCTGGAAGACGAGACCGGCGAACGCTTTCCGCTCCTGCCAAGCAACGAAGCATCTACTCAATTCGTATACGAAAAGAAAATACAAAGCAGCCTGCGCTTCACACTGCATCTCGATGATCTAGACGGCAGGAGCAATGCTTTGCCGCCTCGCATCCAGATCCAAGCCATCGCCAATCAACGGCCCACGCTACGAGTGGATACTCCACGCGGCGATCAACGGTACTCTCCCATCGAAGAGATCGTCTTCTCCGGCGAGGCGAGCGACGACTTCGGGCTGCTCGACTACGGAATCGGTCTGGTTTATTCCAGCGATCGCCCGATTGAAACCTCACTGCAGAAGGAAAGCGAAGCAGAAGAAAACGCGCTTAGCGCCCAGCTCCGTCATCAAGTCGCTCTCGAGCGGAAATCTCTCCAGCCCAGAGACTCATTCAGTTGGTACCTCTGGGCCAAGGATTTCGGTCCCGACGGCGAGATTCGGCACACCACGGGAGATCTCTACTTCGCGGACATTCGCCCCTTCGACGAAATCTTTCGCGAGCAGGATCCCGGAGGTGGCGGACAGGGGGGCATGGGCGGCCAAGGGATGGAATTGATCGAGAAGCAGCGGCAAATCACGATATCTCTGTTCCGTATCAAAAATACTGAGACACCGCCAGAGAGCAGGATAGAGGACCTGGTGACGCTGCAGCATTCCCAGCTCGAGGCCTACAGCGAACTCCAGCAAATGCACCAGATGTTAGAAAACCCGAGCGACAAGCAAATCGCCTCCGACGCCCTCCGCTTCATGGAAGGAGTCGAGCTGAGCTTGACTCAGGCCATCGATGACTCGACCGACCAGCCTCTTCCCGCCGCTTGGTCCGACGCCCAATCAGCCTACCAGGAGCTGATCAAGCTGAACGATTCCGAGTTCAATGTCGCTCGTTCTCAGAACCAGTCCGGCGGAGGCGGCTCAGCTTCCCGCAGTCAGCGGCAGATCGACGAGCTCGACTTTCGAAATGAGGAAAACCGCTACGAAACCGCCACCCAGGCTCAGTCGCTCGCTTCTCCCGAAGAGCGACAGAATCTCGAACTGATCGCCAAACTCAACGAGCTTTCGCGACGCCAAGGCGACCTCAACGAGCGTATCCAAGAAATGCAGGCCGCTATCGCCAACGCGACTACAGAAGAGGAGCGACGAGAAGCGGAACGGGAGCTCAAGCGTCTCGAAGAGGAGCAGCGCCAGTTGGTGCAAAACGCGGACGAAGCGATACAGCAGGCCGCCAATCGCCAAGGCGCAAGGCAGGCTCGCGAGCAACTGCAGGAAGCGAGAGAGCGCATGCAGCAGTCTGCGGAGGACCTTCAGCAAGGCGACGTCTCACAAGCGCTCGCCGCCGGTAGCCGCGCGGAAGAGACGCTGGAACGGAGCAAGGAGGACATGAGAAACCGAAGCTCCAGCGCCTTCTCCGAAGCGATGCGCGAGGCCCGCCGCCAAGCTCGCGAACTGGCAGAGCAACAACAGGAACTGCAACAGCAGGTGAGCGATTTCGAGGCCGAGTTCTCTCGGCGTCTCGACGATTCCGAACAGCGCGACGAGCTGGCGAATCGCATCGACAAGCAATCCGACCGAGTGGAAGCCTTTCTGGAAGAAATGCGCCAGGTCGCCGAAGGGGCTGAATTCGCCGAACCCATGCTCTATCGCGAGCTGTATCAGGTTCTTCGCGACAGCAACGGAGCCGAGTTCGAGGAACGCTACACTCAAAGCGAGCAACTGCTTCGACAAGGATTTCTCCAGAACGCAAATCGCGAGCAGCAAGGACTCGCCGAAGATCTGGAGCGCTTGAGCGATCGCGTATCCCAAGCGGCGGAAAGCGTGCTCGGCGACGAGAGTTCGGAGCTAGCCTTCGCAGAAGAGGAGATCGAATCGCTGCAGCAGCAGCTTGATTCGGAACGCCAGTCTTCAGAAGGCCAAGCCCGATCCCAGGAATCCTCCAGTCCAACCGCCTCTGGAGGGCAAAATGGCAACCAATCCATTGAGGACCGCATTCGCAGCGCTCTTTCGGAAATTGGAAACCGCAACCAAGGTCCGCTGACTGGCAGCGGCTATGAGGACTGGATCGATCGTTTGAGCACCGTAGAGGCCTTGATCGACGATCCTATCGCTAGAGCTCGCATCGAGGAAGCGCGCGAGCGCGCAGAGGACGCTCGCAGAGACTTCAAGCGTCACGGCGAGCTCCCCCAGTGGGAAATGATTCAAGACGAGATCGCCGCTCCCTTGAACGATGTAAGCGTGTGGTTGCGTTCCGAGTTGAACCGTATTGAAAACCCGGATGCGCTCCAACCGATCGACTCGGACCCAGTTCCGGAAACCTACGAAGCCTTCGTTCGCCGCTATTACGAATCACTTGGCGAGCAATGACCTGCTGATATGATTTTCCCAAACAACACGCCCTGGATCCTGGTCGCAATACTTGCCGCTGCGCTGATCTTCCTGTCCTGGCGTTCCTGGAGAGGCAGCTCTCAAAGAAGCGCCGCAGCGATCGCGCTGCGATCCGCAGGCATTTTGCTGCTGGCTCTGGCGCTCCTAAACCCGCAACGGGTATTCGAACGTCCCATACAAGGTCAGAACATTATCGCATTGCTCGCCGACGACAGCCTAGGCATGCGAATCAAGGATCCCGGAGAGCTCCTGGATCGGGGCGAGAGGATGAGACAGGCCCTGCATGGTCGCTCCTCCGGATGGTTGACCGATCTGGAAGAGGACTACCAAGTTCGTAGCTATCGATTTTCGAAATCGCTTCAACGCATTTCCAGCTACGATTCGCTCGCATTCGAAGGCCAAAGCAGCAAGATCTCCTCCGCCCTGAGCAGCGTCCAGCAACGTCTCGACGAGCGACCCCTCGCCGCGATCGCCCTTCTCACCGACGGCAATGCCACCGACCAGCCGCTCAGCGATAGCCAGCTCGCCGAGCTGCCTCCCATATTCCCAGTGCTGATAGGCGAAGCCACGTCAGTACCAGACCTTTCAATACAGAGGGCTGAATTGAACGTCTCGGCATTCGGCGACGCTCCTCTCAGCTTGGAGGCCAAGTTCCGCCTGCAAGGCCTTGGCCCCTCCAAAGTGAAGACCACCCTCTCCCAAATCACGCCTACCACCATGAGGCGCGATCTTCCCATCGAAGAGAGGACCCTCACCTTCGAAGACGAACAGCAGGAGATGATACAGCGCTCGCAATGGCAAGGCAGCGGAGGTGGCATGCAGTTCTTTGAGCTCCGCGCCGAACTCGCTACCGAAGATGGTCTAGCCACACCCTCCGAAGCCACCCTAACCAACAACCGGCGTCTGCTGGTAGCGGACCGAGGTAAGGATCGCTATCGACTGCTCTACGTGACCGGTAGACCGAACTGGGAATACAAGTTTATGAATCGCGCCTTGAGCGAAGATCCTCAGCTGGAAATGGTCGGCCTGCTACGAGTGGCGAGCAAGGAGCCTCAGTTCGAATTCAAAGGACGGGCAGGCGAAAACAGCAACTCCCTCTACCGCGGCTTCGGCCGCGAAGACGAGAACGAGCGCTACGACGAGGCGGTGCTCATTCGCATGAATACGCGAGATAAGGATGAGCTCTTCGGAGGCTTTCCCAATACCGCGCAAGAACTTTTTGAATACGACGCGCTCCTCCTCGACGATATCGAAGCGGACTTCTTCACCTTCAATCAACTCGCCCTGATCCGAGACTTCGTTCGCCAAAGGGGAGGCGGACTCATGATGCTCGGAGGTGTGAACAGCTACGAGGACGGCGGCTACCATGACTCCCCGCTCGCCCAGCTTCTGCCCTATTACCCCACTCCATCCGCCTCCGACGAAACCACGGATCGGCAGGTCGCGTGGGACCTAACGCGAGATGGCTGGGTCGAGCCATGGATGCGCATCCACGATCTGGAGACAGTGGAGCAGCAGCGCATCAGCCAGATGCCTCTCCTGCGCGTTTACAATGTTTTCGGAAAACCGAAACCCGGCTCGCGGCAACTGGCTGTGCTCGAGGAAGCGGACGGCATGGAACGGCCCGCTCTCCTGGTTCGAAACTTCGGATCGGGTCGCGTGGCAAGTCTGGCGGTGGGCGACTTGTGGCGTTGGGGCATGCAGGACGCGGCGTCTCAAGCGGATCTGGCCCAGTTCTGGCGTCAGGTCTCCCGATGGCTGGTGAAGGACAATCTCAGCCGGTTCAGCCTCTCGGCAACCGTTTCCGAATCTGGAGAAACCAGCCTCCGAGCCCGTGCCCTCGACCCCGAATTTCTTCCTTTGCGCTCCAGCCGCGCCCTAGCGACCGTCACCCGAATCGCATCCGCCTCCGATCGCTCGCAAACCAGCGAAACGCTGCTCCAGGTCGACATGGCGACTGTATCCGACAGTCCAGGACAATTTACGTTAGACCTACCAGCGCTCGAGGATGGAATCTACCATGCAAGCGTCGAAGTCCTCGATGGCAGCGGAGCCATTCTCGGAGAAGCGGAAACCGGCTGGGCGCTGGATGCTCTATCGGCGGAATTCGCTTCCTTGTCACCAAATCGCAACTACCTGGAGAGAATCGCACGCGCTACAGGAGGAGAGGTGCTCGAGCTTTCGGAACTGCCGGAGCTGGGGGCGCAGATTCGATCCCAGCCTGCTCCCGCCACCGAGACCCTGCTCAAGCCGATCTGGCACAACAACCTATTCTACCTCGCGGCGCTCGCGGCGTTTCTAGGCGAATGGCTCATGCGAAGAAAGAGAGGTTTGGCGTGATTTCTCCAGTGAGATTCCTTTTCGCAATAGCGACTGCCTGGTCCATGTTGACGAGTAGCCTGCCCGCTCAGACCCTACTGCTGATTCAGGGAGCGGCTGGCGAGGAGAGCTTTCGCGAAGGTTTCGATCGAGCCGCAGACACTTGGGTCGAACTGGCGGAGCAAGCGGATCTGCAGACCAAGCGTATCCAACAAACGGAGCAAGGCATCGAACCTGCGGACCAAGTCGTTTCCTGGATCGCAGAGCAGCCAGAGGATTCCGAACTCTGGATCGTATACATTGGCCACGGTACGCATTCCTCGACCGCGACCAAACTCAACTTGGTAGGGAAGGACCTGAGCGTCCAGGACATCGCGGCCGCGCTGAGAGCCCAT
Source organism: Pelagicoccus sp. SDUM812003 (assembly GCF_031127815.1). Lineage (NCBI taxonomy): Bacteria > Pseudomonadati > Verrucomicrobiota > Opitutia > Puniceicoccales > Pelagicoccaceae > Pelagicoccus > Pelagicoccus sp. SDUM812003. The sequence continues at coordinate 56,948 of NZ_JARXHY010000009.1, forward strand.
ACCGGCAACTTGATCTTTATTCACGGCGGCTCGGCGAGCGCCCCCTTCATCCCCGCGTTATCGGGCGAAAAGCGGGTTATCATCACCGCGACCCGAAGCGGATCCGAGCAGAACTACGCCCGATTCGGCGAATACTTCGCTCAAGCCCTGGCGAGCGATCAAAGCGATCTGGACAGGGACGGGAGCGTCTCGCTACTTGAAGCCTATCTCAGCGCGTCGCAAGCCGTTGATTCCTATTACTTCGAAGCCGGACGCCTCGCCACGGAACACGCTTTGATAGATGACAATGGGGATGGGAGAGGAAGCCAGGCAGAGCTATTCGACGGCTTGCGCGCAGCACAGGGCGTCGATATCGCCCGAGCTGATGGACGACTCGCTCGCCGCGTTTCCCTGAAGCCGCCTGATGAGAGTATCCAGCTAACAAGCGCGCAGCGCGAACTGAGGAACAAACTAGAGCTCCAACTGGAACAACTGCAAGGAGACCGCGATTCGATGAGCGACGCGGAGTATTTTCGCGAGCTGGAGGCAATCCTCAGCGAACTCTCCGTGCTGTACCTCCCGAGCGAAGCCGAAGACTCCTAGCCGCATTTTCGCTTTCTAAGGACGGCTCAGGATAAAAGGCGTGGCAGCCGATATCCGCCACGCCTTTCCTATTCCGTCAGGCTCCTCCCCAAAGGCTCGTCATCACCTTCTCAACCTTTCGAGGACAGCTGGAAACAATTCCGCGTTCTCCAGATTGGCATGACGCCTAAGGTCCTCCTCGAATTCCTCCAATCCGGAAAACAGAGCCCGGTAGGTGTTGCATGCATGCTCGGGCGCTTGATAGTCGTCACTCAACGTTTTGATGCGAGCCATGGCCTCGCCCGCTACATCGAAATTCCATCGCATAGCGCTGAGCAGCTCGTCCGCATGCGCTGGCTCGAGCGTCAGCAACGGATCGGCCAGTCGATGTATTTGGGGGAAGATTTCAAGCTCCTCCTTGGCGAGCTGCTTAAGGAGTTCGAACGAGAGGTCATCGAAGGTATCAAGGATTTCCACAAGCCGTGGTTCCCTTTCCCCATGAACCGTAGCGACTCGCTTCGCCATGGCCAGCAGACGTGGCGTTTCCTCGCGAAAACGATCATGATACGTATTCACAATATAGTGACATAGATCCGAAAGTCGCATTGTGGCAGGACTCACCTCCTCCAGCGTCTCCGCCTCCATCTCTCCCTCAAGCAAAACAACCAAGTCATCAACCTGAAGCCCTTTGCTTTCACACGCTTCGCGCAAGGTTCTCTTTCCTTGGCAACAAAAGTCGATCCGATGCTTCTGGAAGATCCTAGAACGCCCAGGGCGCTCCGCCACGAGGTCTCCGATGGGACGATTCTCGAAACCTGCGTTTCTAAACGATATGTTATTCTCCATCTCCTTTGTATTCTGTATTCTGTTACACGTTCTATCACACCAAAGCATGCTCCGACTCCGGACTGGCAGACCCAGGTCTGACTCGTCCACCGGCCTTACCCCCAAGTTCGAGCTCCGATCCTCCCTTCGCTAGCTTGAAGACGTGCAGGACGAAGGCTCCCACGCCTACCGCGAAGAGGATATCTCCCACGGTTCTAAGCCAACGCAGCGCCTCCATGGTATCGCTCTGCATGAATTCGGCGGATCTCGCGTACCACATGCCCTGCTCCAGGCTCGCCCAGACCTGCCAAAGACCGATCGGCAGCAGGGATAGCAGGACCATGGCGGTCAGACCCGCGTTCAATCCCCAGAACGATACCCAGATCAGTCGATCGTTCTCAACGGCGTTTGGACGCAGGCCCTTCAAGCAGAACAGAACTAGTCCGATGCCGAGCATGCCGTAAACTCCGAAGAGCGCCGTGTGACCATGCACTGCCGTCGTATTCAATCCTTGCATATAGTAGAGCGCGATGGGTGGATTGATCAAAAATCCGAATATGCCCGCTCCCACCAGGTTCCAGAAAGCAACCGATACGAAGAAGTAGATCGGCCACTTGTATTCCTTCACCCATGACGCGGATCTCGAGAGTTTCAGATTTTCAACCGCTTCGAATCCGATCAGTACCAATGGAGCGACCTCCAGAGCGCTGAATACCGAACCGAGAGCCAGTATGGATGTCGGCGTTCCGGAAAAATAGATGTGGTGAAACGTGCCGATGATTCCGCCGAAGAGAAAGATAGTGGTCGAAGCCAGGGCGGCCTTGGTCGCGAAGACGCTTCCTATCAGTTTCAAGCGAGTGAAGAGAAATGCGATCACCACGGTGGCGAACACTTCGAAGAAACCCTCTACCCAAAGATGGACCACCCACCAGCGCCAGTACTCAGCCAACGCTAGATGCGTATCCTTCCCCCACATCAAACCAGCTCCGTAGAACAAGGCGATCGCAGTCGAGGCTACCAGAAAGAGAGCGATCAGGTGACGGTTCTCGCTCGGCTTGCGCAAAGCAGGCCAAATCGCCCTCACCATCAATCCAAGCCACAGAAACAGCCCAACAAACAGGAAGATCTGCCAGAATCGGCCAAGATCCACGTATTCATAACCTTGATGCCCAAACCAGAAATTCGTTTCCAAACCAATCGTCTGACGCGTTCCAAGCCACTCCCCGAAGAGGGAGCCAAACACGATCACTACCAAACAGACAAAGAGCAGATCGACGCCGATACGCTGAAACTTCGGTTCGTATCCAGAAACCGCTGGCCCAAGAAAGAGACCGGTAGCCAGCCAAGCGGTTGCGATCCAGAAAATGCCAAGCTGCGTATGCCAAGTCCGAGTGACGGAGTACGGAATCCAGTCCGCGAGCGGAAATCCGAAAAAGCCATCGCCTTCTACCCCGTAGTGCGCGGTGAGAATGCCCATCGCTATCTGCAGCAGAAGCAGCAACCCTACGACCGCAAAGTACTTGTAGGTTGCCCGCATCGATGCAGTGATCGTCAAAGTCAGCTTGGGAGCGGACCCGGGAGCCCTGTGCTCCTCCTCTTTCGATGCGGCGATCCTCCAAGCCAAAATCGCGATGCCGACCAGCAGGAGAATCACGCTAATGATAGACCAAAGCACCACGCCCGAACTTGGGGCATTGCCGATGGCATCCTCCGCTGGCCAATTGTTGGTATAGGAAATCGCAGACTTGCTATCCCAAAGATTTCCTTCTCGATATTCATCGCGAACCGTGGTGGTGGCCCAGGTGGTCCAGAAGAAGAAAGCGTTCAACTGATGCTGGCGCTGTTCGTCCTTGATGGTATTTCGGGCGATCGCGTAGTAGTCCCTCAACTCCACAGGATCGTATCCTCCATCCGAATACGGCTCGACCGCTGAGGCGAACGCGGTATCGTCTCCGAATATCGCCGCGTAGTAGGCCGAAAGAGATTTAATAACCTCCGCCCTCTCCTCGGAAACGTTCAACGCTCCGCTTTCCGAATCATAGGTGTTGCGTCTCATTTGCTCCTTGACCAGCCGATCCAACCTCAGTCGATCCAAATCGCTCAGCTCGGCGTAGGGTTTGCTCGTTTCTCGCTCGGACAGTCGATCGCGCAGCATGAGCAGCTCCCGATGCGCCCAATCCGCATTCCAGTCCGGAGCGACATAGGAACCGTGTCCCCAGATGCTCCCGACTTCCTGTCCACCGATCGACTGCCAGACATTCTGTCCGGTCCTGATATCCTCTCCAGTGAACAAGGTCTCCCCGCTCTCCGACCGCACGCGTTCCGGTATCGGAGGAGCCTTTCGGTAGATTTCCAGCCCATAGTAACCAAGCGTCGCGAAGGACGCCACGATCACTGCGGACAAAGCCAGCCAGTAGTTCGCATATTTGAATCTAAGCATCGGATTGTTCCCCTGTTTTTAAATTGGATAGGACCATCCAATTTACGACAATGCATCCAAACTGGGTAACTGGATGTCAACGTCCATTTTAGGTTTTTTATCAAACGCCAAGCGTGGCCCTTCTATAAGCCAGCGTCGGTGGCGACACCCTTCGTCCGATCCGCTGACGACACCGCCGCGCTCGTCGGGTGGTTCTTCAGCGACCTGATCGGGCTCGCCAGGCATGACGGGGACGCGTTTCGTCTCCCGCTAGGATGGGATACAATTTCCCCTGATACATTCTCTCTAGCAGCAATCCGCAGCGCTCGGTTTTCGTGGTAACCAGTCGACGTATGAAATCGGCAAAGGCGAAAACGCCCGCGCAATCCACGTGTTTCGTATCCACAATTCTTACACACCTATCAAAATGAAAAGAATCCAAACCCTATTTTTCGCGGGACTCGCATCTCTCACCTTCGCTGCGGGCGCCTCTGGCGACAGCCTACTGGGTCAGCGCTACGTTGGCCTGAGCATCGGAAGCGATTTCGATTTCGACGAGGCCTCGTACGGCATCGAGTTCAACTCGAATCTCCATCGAGGCTTAGACCTCGGCCTCGATCTGGCGAGCTCCGACGACGGCGACAGGATCATGGCCACCCTCGACCTTACCTTCTACCGCGACCTGACCGGCGGGCAGCGAAGCTTTGCCTACTTCAGCCCGATCGCTGGCTACGTGGACCTCGACTACCCATCCCTTTTCGAGGATTCGAACAGCTTTCTCTACGGAGCGAAAGTCGGCATCGAGCATCAACTCACCGATAGGACCAATCTCGACCTTTCTACCGCCTATATCGATACGGACGAACTCGGCGACCTCGGCGTGACTTTCGGGGTCGAAATCAACCGCTGGCTGACCGACTCCATCAACGCCGGAGTCGAGATTTCGTACAATAGCGAGGCGGAAGACGAAGCCATCAGCCTCTTCGGGCGCTGGCGCTTCTGATCAGTCCGAAAACGCTTTTCCACAACAAACAGTCCTCAGCCCCGAAGTTCGCTTCGGGGCTTTTTCATTTCCCTGGCAGTGCGCCCACGAACCGTTCAGCGAAGGCGATCCAGCCGCTCAGCGCCGGCCCGTCGACCGCTTTCGCATCCACCTCGATGAATCCCCCCATCTTGCGGCCAGTTCTATTCATCGACCGCGCTTCCGGACGCCTCAAGGCCTCCGCCTCGAGCTCCTTGCCCACTCTAAACATGTACCAGTCATCGGCTGTTCCGCAGAGCATGTTTCCGTTCAGGAAGAAACAAACCCCGCCAAACATCTTGCGTTCGCTCACACCCGATCGATCCAGCAGCTGCTGCCTCAAACCTTCCGCCAACGCTTCGCTGTACGCCATGTCAGAACGGTTTCCGCCCTCGGACTATTCGCTAAACGACTGCACCTCGCCGTCCTGGAACCAAACCGTGCGCTTGATGCGGTGATCGCCACCCACAGAAGTTCCCACACTACCGCTGACGCCGCTTCGTCCGCCCCAGCCGCCCACGCCGACGCCAATGCCGATGCGAGGCGACTTCTTTTCCCAAACCCAAAGCGTGCCCTCGCCGTCGGCCCGAACTTCACGCGTCACGTAGTCCGGATCGCCCCAGGCCATGCGCACCTGCTCTTCGGTAAACCCGAGGTCGATCTCCCCCTTGCGAATCATCTCCTGCCGCTCCTCCGGCCAGGAATCGAAATCGCGCATCCCCTCATCGATCCGTTGCGCCAGATTGGGTCCCGCGCAGGACGTCGCAAGCAACGCCAGCGGCAACAAACCGATTTTTCTCCAAGCTCTCTTCATAGCGTCCTCCCGTTTTGACGAAAATAACAGACCGTCCCTAGCTAAAGGGCCCTTTCCCACCGACACAAGCGCGCCTTGATTGTTTCCCCTCCATCGAGTCGGAATCGCCTATCGACACCCGCCGCCAAAGCCCAATTTCCGCTCCTCGCGGAAAAAAAGGTCGCATTTCCATCCGGCAGTCCTACAAAGAAGGGAATTAAGATTTAACCTTAAATCTCAACCCCGTTAGACTCGTCCTACCCATGTACAAGACACTCTGCATCGCGGCTCTCTCAGCCCTACTGTTCGCCTGCGCGAAAGAGCCGTCGGCCTTCGCTCAGGCGGACCTTTCCGTGCGCTCGCCTGACGGCGAAAACGTCATTCGCTTCGAGCTGGAGCGTGGCCAGCCTAGCTATCAGGTCGATCGCGCCGGCTCGCCCGTCATCGAGCCCTCCGCGTTGGGCTTTCTCTTCAAAGGCGAAGATGCCCCGCTCGGCCCCTTCGAAATCGTTTCATCGGATAGCTCCAGCTTCGACGAAACCTGGCAGCAGGTCTGGGGCGAGAAGCAGCACATCCGCAACCACTACAACCAGCTTAGCGTGACCTTGCAGGAAACCGCCAAGCCCCAGCGGCAGTTGACCCTGCAGTTCCGAGCCTTCGACGATGGCATCGCCTTCCGCTACCTTTTCCCCCAGCAGGGCGACTCCGACCTGGTGATCATGGACGAGCTCACCGAGTTCAAGCTGGCCGAGGACGGCACCGCATGGTGGATAGGCGCGTATCAGGAAAATCGCTACGAATACCTCACCACCGAGTCTCCCGTTTCCACCTTGGAGAAAGTCCATACCCCGCTCACCATAAAGAGCGATAGCGGCCTCTACCTCAGCTTTCACGAAGCCCGCTTGGTCGACTTCGCCAGCATGGTGCTGGAGCGCACCGACGACACCTCCCTAAAAGCCGACCTCGTCCCTTGGGCCGACGGCGACCGCGTGAAGACCGACGGCTCCTTCACCAGCCCCTGGCGCACGGTGCAGATCGCGGAAAAGCCGGGCGACCTCATCACCTCCTACATGATCCTCAATCTAAACGATCCCAACGTCATCGAAGACACTTCCTGGATCGAGCCGCACAAGTACCTCGGCATCTGGTGGGGCATGCACATCGGCAAATACACCTTCTGGGAAAGCGAAACCCACGGGGCTTCCACTAAAAACTCCCTCGAGCACATCGACTACTGCAAGAAGCTCGGCATCGACCACCTGCTCATCGAAGGCTGGAACAAGGGATGGACTCCCGCCTGGTACGAAAACGCCATGCACATGTTCAGTTTCACCGAGGGCACCGACGACTTCGATTTGAAAACCGTAGCCGACTACGCCCGCGAAAACGGGGTCAAGATCATCGGCTACCACGAGACCGGCTCCAACATCGTTAACTACCGCAAGCAGATCGACGCCGGTATGAAGCTCTATCAGGAGATGGGCATCAACGACGTGAAGATCGGCCAGGTCGGCTCTCGCCTCAACATGACCGAATGGCACCACGGCCAGTTCGGGGTGAACTACTATCGAGAAGTCCTCAAAAAGGCCGCCGAATACCAGCTCACCGTCAACTTCCACGAACCCATCAAGGATACCGGCGAACGCCGCACCTACCCGAACATGATGGCGCGCGAAGGAGCCCGCGGACAGGAGTACAACGCATGGAGCGAAGGAAATCCGCCTTCCCATACCGCCACCATCCCTTTCACCCGCATGCTAGCCGGCCCCATGGACTTCACCCCCGGCGTACTGGACGTGGAAATCAAGCAAGGCTACGAAGGTCGCGACGTGCACACCACCGCCGCCAAGCAGCTCGCTCTCTACGTCGTATTGTATTCTCCGATACAAATGCTAGCCGACCTTCCGGAAAACTACGATGGACACCCAGCCTTCAAATTCCTGCAGGACGTGCCGGTCGACTGGGAGGACACCAAAGTGCTCGACGCAGAGATCGGAGACACCATCACCACTGTGCGCAAGGACCGCTACAGCGACGACTGGTACCTCGGCAGCCTGACCGACGAAGAAGGACGCTCTCTGGAGATCTCCCTCGATTTCCTCGAGCCAGGCGCAAATTACGAAGCCCAAATCTACGCCGACGCGGAAGGCATCACCTACCAGAAGAACGCCACCGAAGTAGCTATCTCCAGCCAGCAGGTCACCAGCGCTGACAGCCTCACCCTGAAACTGGCCCCGGGTGGCGGCACCGCCATCCGCTTCAAGAAACTCTAAACATCATCAGGTTACAATGGCGGGGCTGCTTCGGCAGTCCCGCTTCATTTCCTCCCCTTGCGGCGCGGGATTGTCCACCTTCGTTCTCTGGTGAGACCAAGCTAAGCCGCCCGCAACGCATCCTCGTTGTGGACTTTCCTCCAACAAACGCTAAGGTGCCAGGACGCTCCATCCTGCCACCCCATGATTGAACTCCCCTTTTTCAAAGCGCTCCTGACGCTTGCCTGCTGCCTCGCTCTTTCTCCACTCGCCCTATGCCAAGAGGCGGAACCGCTCTGGACGCTGAAAACCGACGTACGCGGACCGGAAACCATCCTCTACGACGCCAAGCGCGATCTGCTGCTCGTTTCCAACTTCGACCTCAGCACCCCAAACGAAGAGCTGGGGACAGATTTCATCACCTGCCTAGAGCTCGAGGGACGCATCGCCGAACTGAAATGGCTCGACGGACTATCCTCGCCCCTTGGCATGGAGATCTTTCAAGACAAGCTCTACATCGCAGAACGCTGGGGTATCCATGTGGTGGATATAGAAACGAAAACCACCGTCGATAAGATCCCCACACCGGACGCAGTCTTTCTCAACGACCTCAGCCTCACAGCCGACGGGGTAATCTTCGCTACCGATCCAGGCGCCGACAGCATCTACCGCATCGAAGGTCAGACCCTGCAACTCTGGTCGCACGGCGACGCGCTGCCAGGGGTCAACGGCATCATGGCCGATGGCGACTCTCTGCTCGTAGGCACCTCAGCCGACTCCTCCCTCAAACGCATCGATCTCGCGAGCAAGCAGATTTCCACCATCGCTCGCTTCGAGTCCGGTATCGTCGACGGCATCCAAAAAGCGGATACTGGATTCCTCATCTCGCTCTACCACGGAGAACTGTATCACGTTTCCGAAAACTCGCCCCCGCAGCGCCTTCTCGACACGCGGGCAGAACAGGTCAACTGCGCCAACTTCCTCTACATCACCTCCCAAGACCTGCTCGTGGTGCCTGAGCTTCGCAACAACTCCATCACCGCCTACCGACTAGCGAAATAGTCTAAAACCACCCCTAACCTCCAACAAGATTCCATGCGCCTAACACTCCAACGCCTTCTCACCTGCCTATGCTCAGCCACCTTCATCGCCGCCGTCTGCAATGCAGATGTAGTTGAGATGACAGTACACGCCGACAAGCCAGTCGGCACCCTGCGTCCGATCTGGAACTATTTCGGAGCGGACGAAGCCGGCACCGTTCTCACCCCTGAAGGCCAGCATCTGCTAGGCGAGCTCAACAAGTTGAGCGACTCCGAACCCATCAGAATCCGAGTGCACCACCTGCTGACGAGCGGGGACGGCACGCTGGCTCTCAAATGGTCGAGCACCAATGTCTATACCGAAGACGAAGACGGAAACCCGATCTACGACTGGACCTTGATGGATGCCATCATGGATCAACTGACCCAACCCGGCATCGAGCCTTTCGTACAAGCCGCCTTCATGCCGCAAGACCTTTCCTCCCAGCCGGAACCCTACACGCCTAAGCTCACCCAGCGCGGACTCCCGAAGGACATGGTCTCCGGCGGCGCCTTCTACCCGCCCAAGGACTACCAAAAATGGCAAGGCCTTATCTCCGCCTGGGTACAGCATTCGGTGGATCGCTACGGTCGCGACGCGGTATCTAGCTGGCTATGGGAGCTTTGGAACGAACCGGAGTCCCCCTATTTCCGAGGCACTGTTGAAGAATACAACAAGATGTATGACCATTTCACCTACGCGGTCAAAGCGATCGTCCCGGACGCTCGCGTCGGCGGGCCGCACGTCACCGACCCAGGCTGGAAAAATGGCGATGTCTTTATGAAAGCCTTTCTAGAACACTGTCGTTCCGGCAAAAACGCGGTCACCGGAGAAACCGGAGCCCCGCTGGACTTCATAGCCTACCACGCCAAAGGCACCACCCGCATCGACGAGCAGGGACATGTGGAGATGCATCTTCGCAACCAGCTCCGCACCATAGAGACCTATAGCAAGATGATCGCCGGATTCCCGGAATTCGCCCACTTGCCGGTGTACCTCGGCGAGTCCGACCCCGAAGGCTGCGCCGGTTGTCCCGCCACTTTGGATCCGGAGCGCGACTATCGCCGCACTTCCCAATTCGCCTCCTACACCGCCGCCTCCTTTATGCGAAAGCAAAATCTCGCCGCCAGCTACGGCGGAAACCTTCAAGGCGCCGTCTCGTGGGCCTTCACCTTCCACGACCAGCCGTGGTTCAACGGACTGCGAGCCCTCACGACCAACGAAGTCGCTCTGCCTGTGCTCAACGCCTTCAAACTCTTCTCCCAGCTCGGCGAAACGCGCCTTCAAGCCAGTTCGTCAGGTATTCTGAAAACGGATACCATTATCGCCCATAGCGTGCGAGAAGAGCCCGACATCGGAGTGATCGCCACCCAAACAGATAAAGGGGCGCTGAATATTCTCATCTGGAACTACCACGATGTGGCAAAAGAGTTCGAAGAAGAAACGGAAGTCTCTCTCACCTTATCTGGCCTCTCCGAGGATGCTAGGCTCTCCGCTGCCACCATTACGCGAATCGACGAACACCACGCCAACGCCTACACGGTGTGGCGAGCCATGGGCGAACCCCAACCTCCCACCGACGAACAGATCGCTATTCTCCACGAAGCGGCAGAACTCACGCCGCAGCCCATCGATATTTCAAATACAAATAGCGGAAGTATCAAAATATTAACTACACTTCGACGCCATTCGGTCGCCCTTATCAGCATTCCCCAATAGACCGAGCGCCCTCCTGCCTCTGCCTATTGCGGAAATCTTCCCGCTCCGACCCGCTCTCGCTGGCAAAAATGGGGTAGCAGCGACAGCAGGCCCCACAAGCCGAACAGTCGCGCTGGCCTTCTCCTGCCTCGATCAAATCTCGGTCTCTGGACATTCGCTGCAGCTGGGGTAGGGACGGGCTTCAATCAAGATCTGCACCAGCCCTTTTCATCTGCTGTCATGCAGATACACTGCTTCTGCTAGCGCTATTTTTGCATTGTGATTTCCCCCTACGGAAGTAGATTCTTCCCAACCGGAGTATAGGTGACTGGAGCGTCGATTCTCTGCTCCGATCTCCCTCTCAATACGGCCCAACCTCAACTTTCAGACTTACCCCTATGAAAACGCCATTTCGCAACTCCCTCGCCTTGATCAGTCTGGCCTGCGCTACCTTTGGCGCCTCCCATCTATTTGCCGCCGAAAAAAGAGACAAACTCCCGCCTCGCACCACCGCCCATTCCACCTTGAGCGATTCCTACAAGCGCGAGCGACTGCCCAACGGACAGTGGAAGACCGAATACTACGCATTCGGCTTCGGAGAGATGATCGACCCCACTAGGGAGGACGACTCGCTCACCGCTCTGAGTCGCGAGGACATGGCTAGGATCATCGCCAGAGCCCTCCTCGAGGAAAATTACGTTCCCGCGGTCGATCCCAAGAAGACCGACCTCCTGATCATGATAAACTGGGGAAAAACGGTTCCCTACAGCAAGGGGTTGGTCACCGAATCGACCAAGGGGATCGCCGATGCCATCAATGAAATCGCCATGGTGAACTATGCGGTGATGGTCAGCGACGAAACAGGCGAGGGCGAGCTGACGGTCGAGCAAGAAGGCCAGCTCAACCAGATCGACGACAAGGTCTCCATCTCGCTACTCCAGCAGTCGCTCTCCGAATTTCGAACCCGCCGAGTGAACGAGCACAACGCGCGCTTGCTGGGCTACGCCCCGACCATGGCAGCCTTGTACCGATCGGACCCCCGAGTTGGGGCCCAGCGAGGCATTCTCGAAGATCTCGAGGACGAGATCGAATCAGAACGCTACTTCGTCATCCTGCAGGCCTTCGACTTCCAGGAGCTTTTGAAGAACAAAAAGAAGAACCTCTTGTGGGTCACTCGCTTCAGCATTCGGTCAAAGGGACGAAGCTTCGACGAGGAGCTCGCTGAAATGGCCCGTGCCGCTTCCGGCTCCTTCGGACAGAATTCCGGCAAGCTGCGCCGACGCTTGATGCCAGGCGATATCTCGATGGGCGAGATCGAAATGGTCGAGATGAACGAAGAGGATCTCCCCACGTCGTCAGAGTAGCAGGCTGTTCACTCGCCCTGAGTTAGAGCAAATAGCCAGAAGACCGCTCCAGCTTCACTAGCAGATACGATCCCACCAGGACACGATAGCGAAGATCCGTAACCAGTTCTTCACTACATGTTCGGTGGCCATATCCCCTGGATAGCTTATAGTCCACCTGCGTAGCGATCGTCGAGGCGCTTCACTGGCCGTTACGCTCTTGCGTCGACACGTCCCAGCTTTATCGTTCGACAGCGCTTCCACCCCAAAAAAAACGCCGCCCCGAACCGCCATGCTTCGCAAATCCCTATCCTGCGCACTTTTCGCCTGCGGCTTCACCCACTTCGCTCTGGCGGACTATCCCATCGCATCCCATCGCTATCTGGCGGACCCGTGCGTGCTGGTGCACGACGGCCGCGTCTATCTGTACTGCTCGAATGACGACGAGAACGTCGGAGCCCAAGATTACCTCATGAAATCGCTGGTCTGCATCTCGAGCGACGACTTGAAAAACTGGACCGACCACGGCCCGGTTTTTCGCGTGCCGGACGACGCCTCCTGGGCGAGCCGCTCCTGGGCTCCATCCATGAGCGAGCGCCATGGCAGGTTCTACCTCTATTTTGGCAACGGCGGCTCGGGCATCGGCGTCGCGGTGGGAGACTCTCCCATCGGTCCCTTCACCGACCCGCTGGGCGAACTGCTCATCAAGTGGTCAACCCCTGGCGCAGCCGGAGAAAACATGTGGCTGTTCGACCCCTACGTCTTCATCGACGACGATCAACAGGCCTACCTGTACTTTGGCGGAAATGGCGAAAGCAACGTGCGGATCATCAAGCTGAACGAAGACATGATCAGCCTCGACGGAGCCGCCCGGTCCATCACCGCCCCTGGTTTTTTCGAAGCGGCCTGGATGCACAAGCGAGACGGCATCTACTACTTTTCCTACTCAACCAATCCCTCCCACGGTCTACGCATCGACTACATGACCAGCGACAACCCTGTATCCGGTTTTGAATACGCAGGCGTCGTAGCCGACCAGCCACCGAGCAACAACAATAACAACCACGCCGGCATCTTCCAGTTCGCAGACAGCTGGTACCACGTCTACCACAATCGCTACGTAGCGAATCAGGCCGGCGATCCGCCTGGCTACTTGAGAAACCTCGGCATCGAACCGCTCGACTATCTGGAGGACGGCTCCATCCAGGAGATAAGCTACACCTTCGACCAGCTCGTTCAAGTGAAAGCCCTCGATCCCTATGGTCCCGTCCAAGGTGAAACCTTCGCCTCCCAAAGCGGCGCCGAGACTCAGTCCATCGGCGATGGCGCCATGGCCCTGAGCGACATGCAGGATGGAGACTGGATCGCCTTGCGGGGCGTCGACTTCGACACCGGAGCAGACGCGTTTCAGGTACGCGTAGCAGGGACCAGCGGCGGCTCGATAGAGCTTCGTCTCGATCAGATCGATGGTCCGTTGATCGGTAGCTGCACGGTCACCCCTCGCTCCAGCTTCGAGGACTGGGCGACGCAAAGCTGCTCCATCGATCCTGATCTCGCCTCGGGCCTACACGACCTCTACCTGATCTTCCAGAGCGACGACGATACCGCCCCATTCCTGCTGGACTGGTGGCAGTTTTCCCTCGCTCCGCTTCCACCCGACTCGCCTCAAGGCCTAAGCCTCGTCCCCATATCCAATTCTCAACTACAGCTCTCCTGGGCCGCCACTCCCGAAGCTGATAGCTACGACATCTTCCGCTCCGCCTCCGATCAAGGCCCTTTCGCAATCATAGCCAGCGAGCTCATCGCCACTGAATACCTCGACCAAGACCTCTCCGAAGGGATCGACTACCACTATAAGGTCGTAGCTCGAAACGAGGCCGGAACGAGCGACGAGTCCATCCTTGTCTCCGCCCAAACCGCTCCCAACTTCCAAGAATGGGTCCTCGAGCATTTCGGACCGGACGCGCCTGCGGAGGTCGCTTCCCCCGAGGCCGATCCCGATCTCGATGGCGCCGCCAACGTCTTCGAATACCTCGCAGGCAGCTCTCCCTTGCAAGCGAGTCCCCAGCAGCTCCGCCTAACTCGTCTCGACGAGACTTCCCTCGCTCTGAGCTTTCGAAAGTCCAAACACATCGCCTGGGTCCCTCTGCGCATCGAACTGTCCTCCGATCTTGTCAACTGGACCCGCTCCGACCTCACTCTACAAGCGAGCGCTCTGGACGAAGAATTCGTTACCCTCGAAAGCCAGATCCTGTTTCAGTCCGAACCGCTCTTCCTCCGCATCGAAGCTAATCCCATCGAGCCCTAAATCGCTCATGCCCCACATTGCGCTTCCCTGCCAAGTCAGCCCCTTCCAGCAGAGATCGACCGAACGGCGAAGGCGATACTACCTCGGATTTCAGACACGAAAAAACCCGCCCGAGATAGTCTCGGCGCGGGCTCTTCGATGAGCGACGAGTACCCCTACTCTTATGTCGCTCTCTTTGTATTATACCCCAAAATTCTGTTCCGAGCGGATCGTCTCGACCCTCGCTCGTTTCGGTCTTACCTTTCGGTTTTCCCGATGCCGCAGACTATAGCCGAAAACTCCCATATTTGGAAATACCTAGATCCACTAACGCCCATAGGGAAAACCTATACCTTAAGAGGCTCATCCGTAACCGACTATCCTTCTTTCCTTTACAAATTTTCCATTGGCTGAGGTTTTTGGTAAACCCATCCCAAAAAACTTTGTTTTCCCCTTTTGGCGATGCTGTTCGGGAGGGTTCATTTCACTAGCTTTCTCGCAAAACATCCGCCAATTCGACGCTGTTCACCCGCTTGGAAGGCATCCAAAGAGCCAGGATGGAGATCGCGACGATGCAAAGCGTCGGGACGAGAAAACTCATCACGTCGCCACGCACCTCGTCGATCATCTGCCGCACTAGGCCCACCAGCGCGTAGCCGAAGAGCAAGCCGATCACGATGCCCAAACCCGCCTGCAGCGCTCCTCGACGGAAGATCAGCACTGTCACCCGACTGCTGGGCGCCCCCAGCGATCGGCGAATGCCGTATTCCATGGTGCGCTGAACGACGGAAAACGACATCACCCCATAGATGCCGACGGATGCCAGTATCAGAGCGCCGATTCCGAAAAGCCCGAACATGTTGCGGAAGAAATACAGCCCGAACTGATTGTCCTTCACCGCCGTATCGACACGTTTGATACGATGAGGCGATAGGCTAGGATCGATCTCCAGCACGGCTCGACGGAACGGTTCCACCAAGGCGAGAGGATCGCTTTCGGCGTACAGGTAGACCGTCGGTGTCGAGAGCCAGGAACGCTGCCCCAGCGGCTGATAGAATCCCGCACGGCTCGCTTCGTCCTGAGCCCCAGGCCCCAGCATCTCCGTTTCGCCCACCACGCCGACCACCTCGAGCCATGGTCCTTCGTCGTCCCACGTATCGCGGATTCGCTTGCCGATAGGACTCTGGCCGGGCCAATAGGTGTCGGCCAGGAACTTGTTGACCACGATCACCCCGTCGTTGTTTCCCTCCTCCTGAGCTACGTCGAAGGCGGTGAAACCGCGTCCCTCGATGATCGAAATGCCCAGTCCTTCGAAATAGCTGTTGCTTACGATTTCGTTCCGCATGCGCGGAAAGTCTTCCCTGCGATCGTATTCCGTGCCCTCGATCTTCATCACGCTGTTCCAGTTGTACATCAGATCGTAGGCGCTGGAAAAACCGGCCGCCCGCACGCCGGGGATGGACTCCAAGCGCTGCCGCAGCTCCTCGTAGAAGGCCCACTTCTTCTGGTTGGTGTCATAGCGCTCGCCCGACAGATCGATGCGAGCGATCAGCATGCGCTCCGTGTCGTAAGGCGGACTGTATTGCTGGGCCGCCTGCACAGTCTTGACCATGGCCCCCGCCGCGATGAGCAGACCAAGCGAGAACGACATCTGCAGCACCACCAGCAGCTTGCTGATGCGACCGATGGCGATTCCGGACGAGGTGCGCGAGTTGTCCTTCAACACCTCGTTCACGTTGGTTCGCGACGCTCTCAGAGCTGGCAACACGCCAGCGAGCAAACTCGAAACCAGAGTCGCCACGAACAGCAAGCCGAGCTCCTTGAAATCGATGTTAACATTCATCCAGCTGGGCAGAGAAACGTTGTCGGAACTCATCACGAAATTCCAAACCGCCTTCGAAGTCACCTCGCCCACCGCCCAGCCGCCCAATCCACCCAAAATGGCGATGAACAATCCCTCCACTAACAGTTGCGCCACCAAGCGCTGCCGCCCCGCTCCGAGCGACGAGCGAATGGCCAGCTCCTTGGTGCGACCCAGCATTCGCGTCGAAAGGATGTTCGCCACGTTGGCGCAGGCGATCAGCAACACCAGCACGCTGCATAAGAGCATCACATCGAAGAGATTCCTGATGTTTTCAGGCAGATAGAGAGCCCCCAAGGGCTCGAAAAGCACGGTCGTAAATCCTGTATTTGTATCTGGATACAACTCCTGAAAGCGTTTCGCGAGACTGTTGAACTCCGCGTTGGCCTGGGCCAAGGAAACGTCATCGCGCAGCAGACCGACCACCAGATGCCCTTGCCCGACTCCGCGCGACTCGTCCTCCTGACGCTTGGATGGCACCCAGATTTGAGATTCGGAGACGAAATCGAATCCCTCCCGGGCGACGCCTAGAACGGTGTAGGCGCCGCCGTTCAGGGTGAGGCCCTTGCCCACGATATCTGGATCCGACTTCAGTTCGTTCTGCCAAAACGAATGACTGATCACCACCGAGCGCTCGATCTCCGCGCGGACGTCCTCGTTGCTGAAGAAGCGCCCCATCAGCGGCTTCGCGTTGAGAGCCTTGAAGAAGTCGGGCGTCACCTGATAGCCCGAAACGCGCTCCGGCTGGCCATCCAGCAACACGTTGAACGCGATGCCGCGTAGGGCTGACAGGTGGGCGAAACTGGTTTGCTCCGCCTCGAAATCCTCGAACACCACATAGCGCCAATTGGAAAACTGGTTTCCGTTTTTCCAAAGGTGCTCCGTAGCCGGATCCCAACGCATGGTCACCATCTGATCGATCTTTTCATAGTTCGGCGTGCCGCGAGCCACCCCGAAAATCATGGTCAGCATCAGGGTAACCAAACCCAGTCCGATCGCATAGGCCGCCACCGCGAAAAGCAGGGAGCCAGGCGATTTTTGGAACTGGCGAATGCCGACTTTGAAGTCGCTAAGATAGGTTTTCATAGGGATACGGAAAGTTGGGGTCGTCAGCCGAGATACCCCATTGCGAACAGAAAGGTTACATACTATGGTGAGAACCGCCAGGAGCTTGATCCCGCGACTCGCGTCCCTACGCTGCAAACGCTTAACCCCCACCCTCACGCTTATGCCCACCGTTCATCGTCTGATTCGTCTGCTCGCCAGCATCGCTGCCACCGCGAGCATCTCCCTCGCTCTCCACGCCAAGCCACTCGTAAACGCTCAACGCGTCGACGAAGCCCTTCGCAAGCTGGTAGACGACGAAGGGTTGGTTGGCGTCTCGGCGCTCGTTTTCGAAAAAGGACACGAAGCCTACTTCGGCGCCTACGGAATGGCAGATCGGGAAAACGGCCGCCCCATGCGGCGCGTTACCCTAGCCTACATCTATTCCATGACCAAGCCCATCACCGGCGTGGCCCTCATGCAGCTGCACGAACAAGGCAAATTCCGCCTCGACGACCCCATCGCCAAATTCGCCCCCGAATTCGCCAACCTAAAGGTGTATTCAGGAACGGACGACGATGGAAATCCGATTTTCGAAATACCCAATCGCGCCCCCACCATTCGCGACTTCACACGCCACACCGCTGGACTTAGCCGAGGCGAAACGCCGGGAGATCCGATAGAGCTGGCCTACAAGTCGGAGAACCCGATGGACCTCGATAATTCCCTCACGGAAATGGCCGAAAGATTGGGACGCGTGCCCCTCGCCTACCACCCGGGCGAGCGCTGGCTCTACGGCGACTCCGTCGACGTGCAGGCCTTCCTCGTGGAGCGACTTAGCGGTCAGCCCTTCGACGCGTACCTGCAAGAACACATTTTCGAGCCGCTAGGCATGGAGGAGACTGGCTACTATTTCGGCCCGGAATACGATGAACGACGCACCGTCATCTACGAACGGCAAGAGGATGGCAGCTTCGCGCCTGAGGATCCTCTTTTCATCGAGTACAACCAAGCGCCACGCGTCTTGAAACCCGGCGGCTGGGGGCTGATCTCCACCTTGGACGACTATATGCGCTTCGCCCGCATGCTGCTGAACCAAGGGGAAATGGACGGGGCTCGTATCTTAAATCCGGATACCATAAAGCTCATGGCGACCAACGCCCTGCCCGCCACCCTGACCGACAGCATCTGGCTTCCCTCAAAGGGGCAAGTCGGCTTCGGCATCGACTTCGCTACACGCATCGCATCGCCTGCCACCGCCGAAGAAAACTCGGGCGAAATCGGGGAGTTTTTCTGGGACGGTCGAGCCAGCACCTTGTTCTGGGTCGATCCGGAGAACCAGATCGCCGCCGTGCTCTTCGTGCAAATGATGCCCTTCAACACGATTGAGGTTCACAAGACCTTTCGCGACGCCATCTATTGGGACGACGAGACCGCCGCCGCCCCTCGCGAGTAAACGAGTCAAAGCAACTCGTAACAAGGTGGCGCGAGACCTCCGGGCACGCGCCCTCAACCCGATCATCCCATCACCAAAGAAGCTCCCGCCCTCAGGGCGCCGTCAGCTGCTTCCCGTTGCAGCTCGTATCCAATTTTTGGAGAAACGGTCCCGCTCGCTTCGCCCACGCCTTGGCATCGCCGTGGCTGCCCGCTTCCTCTCCAAAGCAGCTGCGCAGCATGTCCGTATCGATCACCCCGGGATTCAGCGCCGCCACCGCAAGCCCTGCCGGCAGTTCCTGAGCCATGGCCTGACTCAATCCTTCGATGGCCCACTTGCTGGCGCAGTAGGGAGCGACTTCAGGAGAAGTCGACCGCCCCCAACCTGAACTCAAGTTGACGATGATCCCCTGGCCGCGCTGCAGCATCATGGGCGTGAAATGCCGAATCGCGTTGGCCACACCTTTGATATTGACGTCGATCACCGCATCGAAATCCGCCGCTGGCACTTCCCAGAGCCGGGCGTTCGGATTGATGATGGCCGCGTTGTTGATCAGGAGATCGGGAGCGCCGAGCGCGGATTCGACTTCGGCGGCGAACATGGCAAAGGCTTTGTCGTTCACCACATCCAACACCTTGAAAAGCGTGTGGTCGCGCGGCGACTCCTCGCTCAGCTCCACGATGGCGTCGGCGCTGCGTCCGCATCCGCTGACCGACCAACCTTGCATGACGAACCAGTCCACCAAGGCCCGGCCCAATCCCTTCGTACATCCCGTTATGCAAACATGTTTCCCCATGCCACCACTATGCCACAGGATTCGCTTTCTTCCCAATGCCAAAGTCGACGGAACTGCAAAACGTTGCCTCCGAGCGCAAGGCGCGGGCTCGGCTGGCTCTTCGAACGACCCGGCGCATCACGTTCACTCGAAAACGCCTTAGCGTCGACGCCGCGAGGGCCCAACCCTTCTTCCGCGAGGGCGCTTTTCAAGCATCACGACGCTCACTTCCGCAGGTCGGCTTCGGTTTCCCTCCTCATCGACCACCACCAGGCGAAACCGATAGCGCCCTGGCTTCCTCAAGCCTTCCACCAGCAGACGCGGCGAACGCGTCTCAACCGGTTTCCCCACCTTCAGCTTCATGGCGTGTCGATCAAGGTCCACTCGTAGCTCTCGATGGCCCCTCCAATATCCGTGGATCGCGCCCCGCTTAAGATGATGTTCGCCCCGAAGCTTACCCGGCTTGGCGCATCGATGATCGCAGTCGGAGCATTGTCGTCGATCACCACGACATTGACCGTCGCGGGTTGCGAGCTGTTTCCCGATTCGTCGGATACGACGAGCTGAAAGCGATAGCTGCCCGGGGCCAAGGGATTCGAACTATCGACTTGGATGGTTAGCTGCGGGTCGGAAGAGCCGGCGACGATCGGCTGGCTTACGCTTAAATCGGAACTGTTGATGGTAGGCATAGGTCTTGAATGAACTCGGTTTTCAGGCGGATAGAACGGCTGCGACTATACGCCAAGAACGAGGAAAATTCGAGCGAGGCAGCGCATTTGTCGCCGCTTTCCCGTATCCTTTTTTCACCTACAAGAAGCATCGACCTACCGATTCCGAAGATCCCCACGCGGCGCCGGAAAAGCGTCTACGGATACAACTTACGCAGGTCTCTATCCGAGCCCTAGCCATTGCCGAGATGAAACCCTTTCATCGACCTGGCCAGAGCCTCGACCGCATCGTAGCTTTGCTTTGCGTCGACCGCGGTATCCGTCGATCCGTAGCGGCCGTTATCCGAAGAGCCGACCACCAGTCCATCCCTTCGCGGAATGACGTAGGCGTCCGGATTGGAAAACTGATACTGGATGCTCGGATCGGGTATGAGAAAGGTCAACTGACCACGAACCGACACCATCTTGTCGTCTTTGAAAAGCGTTTTAGCTCCCAGTCCGGTAGCGTTGATCAAGGTTTTCTCCGACAAGCTGGCGAGTTCGCTCACCTCATGAAACTCGCGCGTGACCAAAGTGCCGCCAAGAGCCCGAATCTCTCCTAAAAGAGTCGCCGTATAAGCGGAAATGTTGAAGATCATGCGAGAGCCCTTTTTCACATAAGGCTCAGCAAAGGGATGCTCCGAGGCCTCCAGATCCCGCGAGCGAGGAGTCAGGTCACGCACGTAGTCCTTGAAATGCCCGAAGCGCGGCCCCTCGTGATTGGCCTCCTGCTCCTCCTTCAATACATCCCAGGGCTTGTCCGAAACAGCGTAGGTATCGACCCATTCGATGGGATTGCCCGGAAGCCCCAGGTAGGTCTGGTACATGCCGAAGCTTGCTCGACAAGTCTTGCTCCACCATTGAGCGAAGGCTTCGCTACCGTGCTCTTCCAGACAGATTCGACTGTCTGGCGACCAAACGCCGGTTGCCACGCTTGAAGTGATGTTCGGATGACGATCCTTGCTGTAGATCGTCACCTTCTTGCCCGCACGCAAAAGCATCACCGCAGTGGTCATGCCCACCGCTCCGCAGCCGATCACAGCGAAGGAATCCGCCCCCGTCGCTAGCGCCTTTTCAGAAGCTTCGATCGCGGTTCCCCACGAAAGCGACCAGCCCGAACCTCCGTGTCCATAATTGTGAACGACCGTCTTTTTGCCGATGGTCTCAACGCTCAGGTTGGGACCCGTTTCACGAAACGGCCGCAGGCCCACCGTCTCCCGCACGACGCGATCCTGCGAGGCCCGGATCGGCACCAAGTCTTTAAAATTCGGATACGATGTGTGCTCTCGGGGATCCGGTCCGACTTTGGTCTTCTCGCCATTAGCGAGCGAGCGATTGGCGCCAAGCAGCGCAAGGGCGCCGGTGGCCCCTGCGAAGCGTAGAAAATCCCTGCGTTGAACGTTTCTAGACATCGCCGATCCTCAGCAGGTGATGTTCCATTTCGAGCCCATGCTCGAAAGTGACGGATCCTGGCGCGGCGCGCTATTTGCTCACGCCCCGCCATGCGCTTTTTTCACCCAATCACCCTGATCATCGTCGCCCTTTCACACTTAGCCGTGGCTCAACCGGTCATGGAGCTCATACACACTGACGAAAAACCGTACAGCGACTCAGTGGCGGTGCATCCCGACGCCGCGATCTCGTTTACCAAATCCTTCGAAGGTCGGGGAAACGGTCTCGCCGCCCAAGCTGCCGACGCTCTTCAGCAACTCGATGACGCCCTTTCCAGCAGCGGCCTCAGTCGTGGTGACGTCGCCAACGTTCGCGCTTACCTGACCTCCGCGAAAGGCGAGGATATGAGCGATCACATGGGTGCCTGGAACGAGGCGTTCAAAGCCTTTTTCGCCGACAATCCCCTTCCACCCACCCGCACCACCATCGGCTCGTTTGCAGCGATCGATCCTGATTCGCTTATCGCTATCGACGCCATCATCGCTTCGTCGAAACCGAGCGCGTCCGCAGAAACGCTTCCTGCAAATCCTCGTCTCATGTCGGGATCGGAAAACCAACTTCGCAGCATCGCTCCCTACTCCAGCCTGCTCATTACTTCCGGGGTGCTAGCAGATCCGCTACAGGAGGGTGGAAGGGATTTCGGCGACATGGAGCAGCAAACCCAGTCCACCCTGCAAAAGCTGGAAGCCACCCTCATCAGTTGGGGACTGCATTTGGGCGATCTCGCCTTCACACGAGTCATGCTGTCGCCTGAATTGGACGAAGAGGAAAACCGCTTTTTGGATACAGATGGTTTTCTTTCAGGATGGGAAGCCTTCTGGAGCGAGAAACGAGTCGCCGCCCCTCCCTTCAGCGTATTCTCCGGCCCCGGCTTCAGCAATTCTGGCCGCCTCATCGAGATCGAGTTCTACGCCGCTTTTCCCGATGCCTCCGGACCGTTTAGCCAATTCCCCACCCATGGTGAAGAACAGTCCTCCCCCATTCTTCGCGCTGGCAACCCGACTTCCTTTCTCAGCGGCTCGGTAGCCCTCGCTCGCGACGCCAAGAAAATCTGGCTTTCCGGAGCGATCGACCGTGACCGCGACACTATTCACGGACAAGCCACCGAGGCGCTACTGACCTTGCACGACCGCCTCGCCGATCACGGTATCGACTTTTCCAGTACAGCCCAACTGCGGGCCTACCTCAACTTCGACGGTCCATTCGGTCCGAACTTCGGAAACTGGAACACCGCCTATCGTCGCTTCTTCGATCACAAGAAGGTGAATCCGGAAAAGCCGGTTCGCACCGCCTTCCCCATCGAAAACCTGCCCAGCCCGCTGCTCATCGAAATCGAAGTCCTCGCCGCCACTCGAGACTAGGGTAAGGCGACTCTACTAGACCGCGTCCGGAGGCCGCGTTCCACCGTTCCTCAGGACTCCCGCTTGCCTTTGCCCATGCGCTTGCGCACTGCTTTGGCATACAAGACCACTGGCACGATCACCAAGGCCGACATGGCTAGCATGACGAACACGTGAGACTGCTCGATGCTTGCGAGGTTCACGATCTGTCCCGCTTGTTCGTTGTTCACCTGCTTCGCCATGGCAATCGGCCCGATGGCGCCTTCCTTGGCCGCTGAAAAGCCGTTGCTGAACGCGCTTTCCCAGCCTAGGGCAGAAAGAGAGGCGTACGCCTTGTATCCGATCGCGGAGGCTCCGAGGGCCAACAATCCGACGCCGACGGTACCGACTCCGATCACGCCAAAACCAACCGCGCCAAGCGATATCAATCCTACCGAGACGATGCCAACGCTGATCGTGCCCACCGCGTATCCACCCCAGGCGAACAACAGTCCATAGGCCTTTTCTCCCGCGGCGATCCAACCGATCGCCGGACCTTCGTTCCCTTCCGAGTTGGTGAACTGCACATGCAGCAGCGGCACGCCGAACAACGTCGCCCGACTGCGATACTCGCGCTTCTTCGAGCCGATCTGGTCGATCTCGCTCTGAAAGAGATCCGGTCTCCGCAAGCGCTCCGCGATGCGCAAGGCCCGAGAACTGGAAAACATTCGAACGGTCAAATAGAGGTAGCTCGCGGCAAAGCAGATCGCCAGCGCTTGAGCCAGCCACATGGCGTATCCACTATTCCAATATCCGTGAATGACGAGCTGACGCATGCCAAGAATTCCGGCGACAAACAGAATAGCTAGAGCGAAGTAGGAAATCACGGTGCGGATCACTTTCCGGCGCTCGAGATCCGTGCGCGATTGATCGAGCCCCGCTCGCAAAGCGAATCCGCTGCTAATGACTCCGGAAATCGAGGCGAGAAAAGTGGCCACTCCAGTCCATTTCAACGCGGAGCCGATCTGAGCCGCCACCGCGCCGGTGCCGACAGCTTTGGCGGGAGGGGCCATCATGGCAGGCAGGGCCGCCAGTACTCCTGCAGTGAATACACGGCCGGGCGTGCTGCGGGCCAGCGCGTCTTCCACGAAGGTCATCATGCGTTCCTGCAAGAGCTTTCGTCCGCGGGATAGCCGTTGTTTCACCGCATCCTCGGAGAGATCGAGCTCGTAGGCGACGTGCTCCACCGAACGGTGCTCTCGGTAGTACAGAATCAATGCTTCGCGATAGGTTTCCGGCACCTTTTCCAAGGATTGCCACAACAGGGCCTGTTCTTCTTCTTTCATGGTGTACTCCTCAGCTCCTTGGGAATCCGACTCCAACTCGCTCGCATGCTCCAACTCCTCGGCTCTGGCCAACGGCTGACGGGCTTCCTTGCGGCGGTGATGGCTGAGCTTGAAACGAAGGATTCCGCACAACCACGACTTGAGCTTTTCCGGCTCCTTGAGCCCGGCGAGCTTCTTCCATGCTTCGATGAAGGTTTCCTGGGCCAAGTCTTCGCTTCGGGCCAAATCTCCCAGCGACGAATATGCCACCGAGCAAAGCAATCGCTGGTACCGGGTAACAATTTTCCCGAAGGCCTGACGATCGCCTTGGAGGGACGCTGTCACAAGAGTGGCGTCGCCGATGTCCTCAAACGAGGGGCTGTTGGTATTTAGATTCATGAGCTGTTACTTACCAGTGCCCGAATCGCAGACCGAGGTGACAGACTTTTTGAAGAAAAACAAAAACGGTCCCCCTGCCATGCCCGCTCACACATGCTGATCGATCAATACCGGGTTCCCATCAGGATCGACCACGATCAAGTGAGCCGGGCCACTGGTCGTCTCATCCGCTTCCGCCACCAGCGGCAGCCCCGCCTCCTTCAGCCTTCGCTGGATGCTCCGCACGTCTTCGAATGTCTCCAACTCGTCACCCGCGCTCGTCCAACCTGGATTGAAGGTCAGGCTGTTTTTCTCGAACATATCCTGAAACAGTCCGATGGTCGTCCCCTCGTTCCTCATGATGAGCCAGTTCTGCTCCTGTTTCCCGCCCACCTCTTTAAACCCCAAAGCTTCGTAAAAGCGACGCGAAGCCGCGATATCCTTAACTGAAAGACTAACCGAAAACGCGCCGAGTTTCATAGAGCAGTACCATGGGTTGGAGGTTCGGCGACAGCCTAGTCCATCCGCCATGCTAAGGGCAAGGCTAGGCGAATCGTCGTTTTTCCAAAAAAAAACCAAAAAAGTCTGTCACCTTTTTCTCCCCCACGGGCACATACTCTGTGAACGCCGATGCGAGACCGCTTCGGCCAAGCCAACTCCAAAAAGACTAACAAAAATGAAAACGATCGCCCGCTCCCTCCTGAACGCCGCCAAGGCCCTGCTCGCAATCGCTGCCCTCAGCTCCTCTATCATAGCGGCCGAAACGCCCAGCTTGATCGACGACTTCAGCGACTCGGATAAAAACAGCTTCGGCTTCCCGCGCATGTATATGAACGATACCACCACCGGCGGATCCACCTCCACCGCGCAAAAGGTGGAGGACGGCGTCCTGCTCGCCAGCGGCGAGATCGCTCCCCCTCGCGGTCAACCCGGCTGGGCCAGTATGGTCCTGCTGCTCTCCGCCGACGGCACGCCAGTCGATCTCTCCGCCTACCAAGGCGTTCGACTAAAGGTAAAGCAAAGCCAAGGAATGCTCTCCCTTTCAGTGAACAGCTCGGAAGTGAAAAACTACGACTACCACGCCGCCCTAGTGCCCTACCAAAAAGGCGACCAACTCCAGGAAATCACCATCCCCTTCAGTTCCCTCAAGCGCGCTTGGTCCGAACAAACCAAACTCAACCCGCAAACGATCCAGAGCATAAGCCTTGTCTCCGTCGGCATGCAAAAAGGCCCCTTCGCCTACGAAATCGACGAAATCAGCTTCTACTAGCGGTAGGGTCCGGCCGCCGCGCCGGACCTATTGCACCCGCCCATAGATTGTGGCCGCGATCGTTGATCGCGGTCCCATCCAGCCACACCATCGCCTCCAATCCTCCTCGCATTCAACTCACTTCGCCATGACCGCCCTTCCCTCCAACTCTCGTATCGATTATCTGGATGCAGTTCGCGCCTTCGCTCTACTTCTCGGCATCGTCTTCCACGCCAGCCTCTCCTTCATGCCGAGCTTCATCGGCTGGGCGGTCATGGATATAAACACCAGCTCGCTGGTGCCGATCTTTCTCCTGATCAGCCACTCCTTTCGCATGGAGCTGTTTTTTCTCATCGCCGGTTTCTTCAGCCACATGACATTCTACAAGAAAGGAACCAGCGCCTTCCTAAAGTCTCGTGCCACCCGCATCGTTCTACCCTTTGTAGTGGCCTGGTTCATACTACGCCCACTGCTGGTGTCTGGATGGGTCATGGGAACGGAAAGCATGCGCGGCGAGGTCGATATCTGGAACGGCCTTAGCCAGGGGTTTCAAACCTTGAAAGCGCTTCCCGCAGGCATCTTCACTGGCAGCCACCTCTGGTTTCTCTACTACCTCGTCCTTGTCACCGTGACCACGCTCGTCGTCAAGAAACTGCTCGCCCTTGCTCCGTCCGCTCAGAATTGGCTAGGCGCCACCGTAGACCGCATCATCCAGTGGGTGGCCAACACCTCCAGCTCCGCAGCCATCCTCGCCATTCCAACCGCCTTCTGTCTCTGGCGAATGAGTCAGTGGGGAATGGATACACCGGACAAAAGCCTCATTCCCCATCTGCCAACCTTCCTCGTCTACCTCGGCTGTTTCAGCTTCGGGTGGCTCCTTCATCGCCAGCCGGAATTACTCACGAATCTATCGCAGCTCACTCCAACCCGCATTATAAACCTCTTCGCCAGCATCGGATTCACCATCTATCTCTCTGGCTTTCAAGCGAATCCAAGTTTCGAATACATCGCCGAAGCGCGAGCCGCCTTTTGCTTCAGCTATGGTGTCATGATGTGGTCGCTGGTATTTGTCAGCATCGGACTGTTCCGCGTCGTGATTCGCAAACAAAACGCCATCGTACGCTACGTGGCCGACGCCTCGTATTGGCTCTACCTGATACACCTGCCCATCGTGGTCTGGCTGCAGATCGCCTTCGCTGAGCTCCAGCTGAACTGGTTCATGAAACTCGCCGCAATCAGCGGTATCACTATCGCCTTCAGCCTGCTCACCTACGACCTGTTCGTGCGCTCGACCTTCATCGGCAAAACCCTGAATGGCGCCCGCAAGCGAAGAGCGATTTTCGCAAGAGGCGGCTCCGAAACCTCCTCTTCCAAAAAAACACAGGAGTTGCACACAGCGTAGCGAAAGCAATGCAGGTTCTGGGCATCGAAAAACGACTCCGAAATCGCCCCATTTGGCTCTCCTCCTGACTTGTGCTCAAATCCAAAACCGGCTACCGATCGTATTTCTATTGAGCGCAAAATGATGCACAGGTCACGATCCACCCCTTGGGCGATTACCCTAATCGCCTTCCTTTTTCTGATTAGTCCGCTACTGGCGAAAACCGAACTCCCTGCGGGTGGCGTGGCCCTTTTGCCTGGAAATATCACCGTGACAGGCGGATTCTGGCCGGGCGAAAACGGCGGCTCGCCCGTCGCCTCCGCCAGCGTCGTTTCCGTCGACCACCCAGACTTCACCCAAGCCCGACGCGTGACGGTCTCCAACCCGGCCGGCCAATTCTGGAATGGAGCCTTGCAGTTCACCGTCAACCAGGCGGTCGCCGAGGGCGACGTCATGATGGTGCGCCTCTTCTTCCGCTCCATCGAGTCCAACGACGAGTCCGGCGTCGGCTTCGCCACCGTCTTCCCCCAAGGCCCCGCCCCGGACTTCAACAAATACCTGCAGCGCGAAATCACCGCCACCGATCAGTGGACCGAGTATCTCCTGCCCTTCGTAATGACCGAAAGCCTCCCTTCCGGACAACTCTCCTTGCAGATCGGGGCCGGAGCGGGATCTAAAACCCAAATCTGGGAAGTGGCCGGTATCGAGTTCATAAACTACCAGCAAACCCTCGCTCTGGACGACCTGCCCATCACCCGCCCGTCCTACGCGGGACGCGAGCTTGACGCATCCTGGCGGGACGCAGCCGCCGCACGTATCGAACAACACCGCAAGGGCGACTTTCAGCTGAAGGTCCTCGATGCCAATGGAGACCCCATCCCTAACGCCGACATCTCCATAGAATTTCTCCGGCACTCCTACCACTTTGGCTCCGTCATCGTATCCAGCATCATCATGGGTACCGGCAGCGACAATGACACCTACCGAGAAAAATTTCTCGATCTCTTCAACCAAAGCGGCCCGGAAAACGACTTCAAATGGGGCCCCTGGGCCGGCGAATGGGGTTCCAGCTACGCCGCCTCGCAAACCCTCGCTGCCATGCAATGGCTGCGCGACCGCGACATCTATACCCGCGGCCACGTCATGGTTTGGCCCTCCAAAGGCAACCTGCCAAACCTCATCCAAAGCTACCTGCCCGAAGGCAACCCCGCGGCCGCCGACCCGGAAGCCAAGCAAATCGTGCTCGACCACATCGACGACGTGGCCTCGCGCAGCGCCGACTACGTGGACGAGTGGGACGTGCTCAACGAGCCCTACGACAACTACTACCTCATGGACGCCTTCGGAGACGAAGTCATGGTGGACTGGTTCGAACAAGCCCGAGCCCACCTCGAACGCCATGCGCTTTACATCAACGACTACGGAATACTCTCCGCGGGCGGACGCGACTTCGCCCATCAGGACCACTATGAAGAGACCATCCGCTACCTGCTGGAAAACGACGCCCCGCTCAACGGCATCGGCATGCAAGGTCACTTCAGCAGCTCGCCGACCGGCATCGAACGCATCTACGACATTTTCGAGCGGTACCACAACGCCTTCCCCGAGCTCGATATACGCGTCACCGAATTCGACATCAGCACCGAAGACGAGGAAATGCAGGCCGACTTCACCCGCGACTTCCTCACCATCGCCTTCAGCCACCCCGCCACCGTTGGCGTGCAATGCTGGGGATTTTGGGAAAACGCCCATTGGCGATCGGACGCCGCAATGTATACCAGCGATTGGCGCGAAAAGCCCAACGCCGTTGCCTGGCGCACGCTCACCAAAGAAACCTGGTGGAACGACTTCCAAGGCGCCACCGACGCCAGCGGTCTGTTCTCCGATCGTGGCTTCTACGGCGACTACCGAGCCACTATCACCATCGACGGCGAAGCTCATGTCTACGACTTCA
Source organism: Pelagicoccus sp. SDUM812003 (assembly GCF_031127815.1). Lineage (NCBI taxonomy): Bacteria > Pseudomonadati > Verrucomicrobiota > Opitutia > Puniceicoccales > Pelagicoccaceae > Pelagicoccus > Pelagicoccus sp. SDUM812003. Next base: position 86,107 of record NZ_JARXHY010000009.1, read on the forward strand.
GCTTAGCGAAAGGAGGAGCGACCAACGTCACCTTGCAAATCGGTAGCGACCCTTCGAATACGCCACCGCCGGAGCTCTCCATCGGACACGGTCGGGAATTCCTCGAATTGGCCCTTTCCCAACACGACGGCGAGCCCTATGTGCTGCAAACCTCCGGCGACTTGGAAAACTGGAAGACCATCCTCGACCTGGAAAACCTCACTCCCGGCCTCAGCTACGAGCACCTCTTCTACCCGGAGGCCACCACCTTCTTCCGCATCCTCGAGAAGTAGGGCCCCACCGGTAGGGGGTGGGCGCCGCCCCCCAAGCCTCAGCAAAACGCCCATCCCCGATACCCACAAAAAAGCCCGGCCTTCCTGAGAAAGCCGGGCTGAAAAATTCGATTTATCGACGCTTAGCGACGACCGTAACCGCCACGATGGCCTCCGCCGCCGCCGCGATTGTCACGGCGATTGCCACCACCGTAGCCACCACCGCCACCGCCGCCGTAGCCGCCACCTTGGCGAGGGGCGCGAGGGGTAGCCTCACGAACGGACAAAGCGCGACCAGACACCTCATGGCCGTCAAGGCCTTCGATAGCTGCCTTCGCTTCCGCAGCGTCATCCATGGTGACGAATGCGAAGCCGCGAGAGCGACCGGTTTCGCGGTCGGTGATAATCTTCAAAGCGGACACCGAGCCATAAGCTTCAAAAGCATCCTGCAAATCGCCTTCAGAGGCGTCGAACGAAACGTTTCCTACGTATATTTCCATTTTTTAGTCTTCTATTAAGCATCTGAGTTGAGTTCGAAGTAGGTAGGATTCGAACAGCGACGCTTGAACTGGAATATACCTGGAGTGGCCATATGAACTCGGCCCCCCTGAAACTTGAGCCGCCACATGATTCGAAAAATCCCACAATTACCAGCGTAATCGCTCAACGAACGAAAAATGTTGCCCACAGAGCCACCCCCAGACGCTTGGCCCAACCCGATCCCTAGAGTTCCCAAAATCCCTGTTGGCATATCCCAATATCACCACACTACGTACTTCTCCCAATACGATGCCCACCTAGGACACCTCCGATACCCAAGCCGCAGCGTTCATCACCCGCTGTGCTACCTCCGGCGGACACGAACGTGGCTACTAGGACCTCAAGCCAGTCCACCTCAACCGCCTTATCGACCTAAAACACGAACGCGCTACCGAGGAAAAATGCGGACTCATCCGTTACCTCCGCCCCGAGTATCAGAATCCCAACTACGCCGCAGCAGCCCAACAGGCCGTCCAAAGCGACCTCGCTATCGAAACCCCAACCGAAGCATTCGCCCCCAAAGCCAAGCACACCTAGCCCCAAACCACCCGCGAGCAGATCGCCCAGCTTCAAGCAGCTCCTGCCCTCCACCGGCCACACCGCTGCCGAGCTCATCGTGGAACGATCCGATCCGATCAAATATATATCGCCAAAGCTCCGCTAGGCGTGGCACGGCGGCCACGCCCTACCATTAGCCACCGCTACCCCACGAACACGCGGGCATTGCGGAACAAGCGCATCCACGGGGAGTCCTCGCCCCACTCCTTGGGAGCCCAGCTGAGCTGCGCGGTGCGGAACACGCGCTCGGGATGCGGCATGAGAATAGTCGCGCGTCCGTCTTCGCTGGTGAGAGAAGTAATGCCGTACGGCGAGCCGTTAGGATTCAGTGGATACGCTTCAGTGGCCTGGTGTTTGTTGTCAACGTAGCGGGCGGAGACCAGTCCCGATCCATCGCATGCCTTCGCGGCTTCAGGGCTTTTGAACTCCGCTCGGCCTTCGCCGTGAGCTACCGCGATGGGCAGGACGCTGCCTTCCATGCCGGCGAACAAAACGCTGGGGCTCTTTTCGATCTTCACCGAAACCAGACGGCCTTCGTAGCGCTCGCTACGGTTCTGCACGAAGTGCGGCCAATGTCCGGTACCGGGGATCAGTTCGTGCAGGTTGCTGAGCATCTGACAGCCGTTGCACACGCCGAGCGAGAACGTGTCTTCACGCTCAAAGAAGGCCTGAAACTCCTCGCGAGCCTTGGCGTTGAACAAAATGCTCTTGGCCCAGCCTTCGCCCGCTCCCAGCACGTCGCCATAGCTAAAACCACCACACGCAGCCAAGCCCTTGAAGTCGGCCAGTGACACAGCGCCGCTGAGTACGTCTGTCATGTGAACGTCGATACACTCGAAACCAGCCCGGTAGAACGCGCCCGCCATCTCGACTTCGCCGTTTACACCCTGCTCGCGCAACACAGCCAACTTTGGCTGTGATTTCAGATTTGAGATTTCAAATTTCAGATCATCCAGGTCGAAAGTGACCTTCGGGCTGATACCGGGATCGCTTTGGTCTTGGCGGATGGTGTGCTCGCTGGCGGCGCTCTCGGGATTGTCGCGCAGGCTCTGCATGCGGAAGGTCACATCGGACCAGATGGCACGCAGCTCGGAGAGTCCGTTTTCGTAGATCGCTTCGCCGCCTTGCAGCACCTTCAGGTCGAAATCCCGATTCAGCGTGCCTACGACCGAACTGCATGTATCCAGACCGTGGACACGCAACACCTCAAACACTGCCGCTTGGTCGGCGTCGCGCACTTGGATCAGAGCACCCAGTTCTTCCGCGAAGAGGGCGGCAAAGGCGTCGCTGTCGGCGGGCACTTCCAGATCCACACCCACGTGACCGGCGAAAGCCATTTCCACCGCGGCGGCAAAGAGTCCGCCGTCGCTGCGGTCGTGGTAGGCGAGCAGCTTTTGCTCCTTGCCCAGCTGTTGAATGGCGTTCCAGAAGTTTTTGAGATCCTCAAGGCTATCGACGTCGGGATTTCCTTCGCCCATCTGGCTCAAAGTTTGAGCGAGAATGGAACTGCCGAGGCGATTCTTTCCGCGGCCGAGGTCGATCAGAATGAGGCTGGTATCCGTTTCCTGGATAAGCTGCGGAGTGAGGGAAAGACGAATGTCGCTGCAGCGAGCGAAAGCGGAGATGATGAGCGAGATGGGAGCGGTCATACGCTTCTCGCCCTGCTCGTCCTGCCACACGGTGCTCATGCTCATGGAGTCCTTGCCCACCGGGATGGTCACGCCAAGCTCCGGACAGAGTTCCATGCCGACGGCTTTCACCGCATCGTAGAGATCGGCTCCGTCGCCTTCCACATTGGGAGCGGCCATCCAGTTGGCGGAAAGATTGACCTGTTTCAAATCGCCGATCTGAGCGGCGGCGAGGTTCGTGAGGGCTTCACCCACCGCGAGTCGGGCCGCGGCGGCGGAACTGTTAACCGCAGCTGGCGTGCGCTCGCCCATGGACATGGCTTCGCCGGTGTATCCATCGAATGATGACGCGGTCACGGCGCAGTCTGCCACGGGAACTTGCCAAGGGCCCACCATCTGATCGCGATGGATGAGACCGGTCACGGTGCGGTCGCCGATAGTGATGAGAAAGGTCTTGTCCGCTACGGTGGGGTGCGAAAGCACGCGCTTGGCGGCTTCCTCCAGGGTCACGCCATCAAGCTTTAGGGCTTCCTGCGGGCGCTTGAGCGATTTCTCGCTGCGATGCATGCGCGGCGGTTTTCCCAACAACACGTCCAACGGCAGGTCGATGGGACGGTTGCCGAAATGCGGGTCGTCGAGAATGAGCTGTCGCTCGTCGGTAGCCTCGCCGATGATGGCGTAGGGGCAGCGTTCGCGCTTGCAGATGGCCTCGAAGGCCTCGATGCGGTCGGCCGGAATGGCCATGACGTAGCGCTCTTGCGACTCGTTGCACCAAATTTCTAGCGGGCTCATGCCTGGCTCGTCGTTGTTGATCTTGCGCAGGTCGAAAATGCCGCCCTTGCCGGCGTCGTTGACCAGCTCCGGCATGGCGTTGGAAAGTCCGCCCGCCCCGACGTCGTGGATGAAGGCGATGGGATTTTCCGCGCCCAGGGCCCAGCAGCGGTCGATGACTTCCTGGCAGCGACGCTCCATCTCCGGGTTGTCGCGCTGCACGGAGGCGAAATCGAGATCCTCGTTGCCCGAGCCGCTATCGATGGAGCTGGCTGCCCCGCCGCCCAGGCCGATGAGCATGGTCGGGCCGCCGAGAACGACCAGCTTGTCGCCAGCGTTGACGATGCCCTTTTCGATGTGCTCGTGGCGAATGTTGCCCAAGCCGCCCGCCAGCATGATGGGCTTGTGGTAGCCGACTAGCTCTAGCGGCTTGTCGTTAGAGCCCATTTGAGATTTCAAATCTGAACTTTCAGATCTGGCCGGGACGGCCATTTCGAACGTGCGGAAATATCCCAGGATGTTAGGACGACCAAATTCGTTGTTGAAGGCGGCGCCACCAAGCGGTCCGTCGATCATGATATCGAGAGCGGACACGATGCGCTCCGGCTTGCCAAAGTCCTTTTCCCAAGGCTGCGGGGCGTCGGGTAGTTTGAGATTGGATACGGTGAAACCAGTGAGACCCGCTTTGGGCTTAGAGCCGATGCCGGTGGCCCCTTCGTCGCGGATTTCGCCTCCGGAACCGGTGGCGGCGCCTGGAAACGGCGAGATGGCGGTCGGGTGGTTGTGGGTCTCCACCTTGCAGAGGATGGCGATGTCCTCCAGCGAGGGGGCGTAGGTGTTGGTCTTGGGATCGGCGAAAAAGCGATTCCCCTTTGAGCCTTCGAAGACCGCGGCGTTGTCCTTGTAGGCGGACAGGATGCCTTCGCTGCGCATCTCGAAGGTGTTTTTGATCATCTTGAAGAGCGACTTCTCCTGAGCTTGCCCATCGATGTCCCACGAGGCGTTGAAGATCTTGTGGCGGCAGTGCTCGGAGTTGGCTTGGGCGAACATCATCAGCTCCACATCCACCGGATCCCGGCCGAGCTTCTGGAAGTTTTCCACCAGGTAGTCGATCTCGTCTTCGGCCAGGGCCAGTCCGAGGGACTTGTTGGCTTCGACGAGGGCATCGCGGCCGCCGGAGATGACCGGCACCGTGGTGAAGGGCTTGGGCTCCTCGTGGCGGAAAAGCACGGACAGTTCCTCCTGACTGCCGAAGACCGCCTGGGTCATTCGATCGTGCAGCTTGGCGTCGAGGGCTTTGAGTTGGGCGTCATCGAGGTCTGCTGCGCCTTCGGTTTCCACCCAAAACGCCACGGCCCGCTCCACGCGCTCCAGCTTGGTCAGACCGCAGATGCGAGCGATGTCGGTGGCCTTCGAAGACCAGGGAGAAAGCGTGCCTGGGCGCGGGGCCACCACGCGCAAGAGTCCCTTCGGCTCGTGGGACTCGATTTTCGGTCCGTAGGTGAGCAGTTTCTTGAGGACGTCGAGCTCCTGATCATCGAGTTCGCCATCGATCTCGGCCACGTGCACGAACTCGGCATAGATGCTTCGCACGGGGAGGTTGGCTGAGCGGAGTGCTGCGATCAGCTTTTGCAGACGAAAGTCCGAATGGGAGGGAGCGCCACGGAGGATTATCATAACGCAGGCAAACTGAGAGCTTCCCCCTCCACCGACAAGCGCGGAGTGCGCAAATTCCGCCGCTCGCGCCCGCAGCGCGAGCAAACGTTTAGCATCTGTAAAAGGTGCCCTCGACCTTTGCGTTTCGCTTTACAAGCTCCATCCTAATGACTGAAGCAAAGGGAAACGCCTAGCCAGTTATCGCGGAGCTCGGACGCGGGTTCCAATCCAACAGACATGCCATATCGACTCACATGGGAGCGCCGAACGGTGTTCTTCGACTATTTTGGGGACGTAACCTCGCAGGATCTGCTCGAAAGCAACCAGATCGTCTACGGGGACGAGCGATTCGACAAGCTGCTCTGGCAGGTGGTCAGCTTCGAAAAAGCGGAAGCCATTTCCCATTCCGCCGCCTATGTGAAGCGCATCGCCTACATGGACAAGGCCGCGGCTCGCTCGAATCCCAATATCACGGTGGCTTTCGTGGGAAACTCCCCTGCGCTCGACCAGATTGGTAGCGAGTATATCGATGTGGCCTCCGAGCCGGCCTGGGACGTGGTCCATTTCTCGACCTTGGACGAAGCGAAGGCCTACATTGCCACAGCCATCCAAGAGCGGGAGCATCGATCCTCGCCCACCAAGAGCGCGCCGCCAAGCCAAAGCTAAGTCCAGATCGGTTCGTAACGCCCGCCATGCTGATAAAAAAGGCGTAAAGCGGAGCGAGACCGAAGCGATCCAGGACCGCAACGGGTCAACGCCAGCTCCCGCTGTCCGATACAGAAGGTGCGACCATGCCCTCGGAGACTCAGAAACCCCATCAAATCCCCGCCGAGATCGTCCTGCAGCTCAACAGCCAGCTGGACGCTTTGCTACGCCTGCATTCGCAAATCGGGCTGGAACTGTGCAAGGACGCCTTGGAAGTCCTCTCCGACTACGCTTTCGTCGCGTCGCCCAAAGGAGACATCACTTTCGCCAACGCCGCGCTGAGCAAGCTCATCGGAGACAACCCCACCCGCCCCTACACCTGGCTCGCTTCGCCCCTGAGAAACGTCGAGCTGCGCTCCAGCGCCACAGGCCTGGTCTGGATTCCCAGCCTCGGCCGCTCCAGCATCCCTGGCTACCTCGTCACGCGCCCCCACCAGGAAATGCTTTTGGGCATCATCCGGCCCTGTTCGCCCGAGGATCTCGGAAGCGAGGAATCCGCCAGCGCCGCCAGCTCGCTGCAATGCTGCCTGGAGCTCATCGAAATGAGTTCCGACGGGCTCGCCGCCATCGACGCCGCGGGAGTCATCGAATTCGCCAACCAAGCCTTCGCCACCCACCACGGCTCGCTGTCCCCTGCGTCACTGCTCGGCAAGCCGTGGCGCGCCCTACTCGCCGACGAAGCCGCCAAGCGCTTCGACTCCGAGATCCTGCCATCCATGGAGTTCAGCGGAAACTGGAGTGGCGCGCTGATGCGGGATGCGGAACGCCAAAACGACCTGTCCATCGAGCACAGCTTCGTCCTGCGTCCCCACGGCGGCGCGCTGATCTGCAGCAAAGGAACCACCCGTGGACAGACCAGCGAAACGCCTGCCGACGACATTCGCCAAGAGACCGAGCAGCTCTACAAGCAGCTAGACCAGGCCATCGCCAAGGCCAACCAGTCCGCCTTGGAGGCAGAACTGGCAAACCAGGCCAAAAGCGCCTTCCTCGCCTCCATGAGCCATGAAATCCGCACCCCCATGAACGCGGTCATCGGGCTGACCAACATCCTGCTGGAAACCGAACTCGACAAGGAGCAGAAAGACTTTCTGGAAACCATCCGGGCCAGCGGCGACTCCCTGCTGGTGCTGATCAACGACATCCTGGATTTTTCCAAAATCGAATCCGACAAGCTGGAATTGGAATCCGAGCCGATCGACCTCAGGGCCTGCGTCGAGGAAGCCCTTGATCTACTGGCGGAAAAGGCCAGCGCCAAAGGGCTGGAGCTTTGCTACGAAGCCCATCCGGAAGTGCCGTTCAGCGTTCTCGGCGACGTGACTCGACTCCGCCAAATCCTCGTCAACCTGCTGGGAAACGCCGTCAAGTTCAGCGAAACCGGGCAGATCGAAGTCCTGATTCGCCCTCGGGAAACCTCCGCCGAAGCCTGCGCCATCGAATTCGAAGTGCGCGACTCGGGCATCGGCATCCCCAAGGACAAGCAGGACCGCCTCTTCAAATCCTTCAGCCAGGTCGACTCCTCCACCACGCGAAAGTACGGCGGCACCGGGCTCGGACTAGCCATTTCGAAAAAGCTCTCGGAGCTGATGGGCGGACGCATGTGGCTGAAAAGCGAAGCGGGCGAAGGCGCCTCCTTCTTCTTCACCATCGTGGCTCCTGCCACAAAACCCGTCCACTATTCGCCCCAGCAGGACAATGAAGGGCGCCGCTTGCTCAGCGGCAAACCGGTGCTTCTGATCGAGCCCAATCCCACGCTTCGAGCCAAAATCCTCCGCACATTGACCCTCTGGAGAGCAGTGGCGCGCACCGCCGCAGACGGTCAGACAGCCGCGCAGATGATGCGCAAGCAGGCCTACGCCTTGGTCCTGTGCGACAGCAGCGTGGACGCCACCCCGATCTTCGCCGCAAACCTGCGCCCACCCCCGGATCCGGCGCGGCCCAAGCCGCGCCTGGTGCAGCTCACACCGTTTGGGAAACGCCCCACGTCCGACCGGTGGGACGGAAGCGTCGCGAAACCGATTAAACTCGGAAGCCTGCTCGAGGCCCTCGGGGCCGCCCTGAAATGCGAAGATGTCACCTCGCTCAAGGTCGCCAAACCGCACAGCGACACCCGCGACCTCGGCAAACGGTTTCCCCTAAAAATCCTGCTGGCCGAGGACAACCCGGTGAACCAGAAGGTCGGACGCCTCATTCTCAAGCAGATCGCCTACAGCTGCGACCTAGCAGAGGACGGGACCCAGGTCCTCGAGGCCCTCGAAACCACCTCCTACGACGTGGTGCTCATGGACATCCAAATGCCCGAGCTCGACGGCTACGAAACCACTCGCGAGATCATCCATCGCTTTCCGCCCGAGCGCCGTCCCTACATCATCGCTCTCACCGCGAACGCCATGCAGGGCGATCGCGACCAGGCCCTGGCCGCCGGCATGCAGGACTACCTCAGCAAGCCCATCCGCGTGAACGAAATCGCCACCGCCCTCGAGAAAGCGTACCACCTGAGCCTCGATCAGGCCAACTGACGTCCCCACCGCCTGCCCAGACCGTTTTTCAAAATCGCTACTCCTCCAACAAACGGTAGCCGCCACCAGAGTCAAAAACCACTCGGACCAGCAGATCGCCGCGCACGAAGTGGCCGCTCTCCGCAGCTGGCTTGAAACGGGAGCGCTTCAGCAGATTCACCGCCATCTGTCCCGCGTCAGGGTTGGTAGAGGCCAGCACCAAATGGTCCACGCTGAAACCGCTATCATTGACGCCCAAGGCGACCAAGGCTTCGCAACCCGCAAGGCTTGGACGAACCTCGGCCGGCAGGTCCGCATCAGGCAGGCGGTCCAAGGCGGGAGCTCGACTGCCATGGTAGTTCAAGGCGATCGGCGCCCGGCGCCGCTTTCCCAGCTCCTGCTGAGTGAGCGCGTAGTAGATCTCCTGACCGGCGGAGAAGAAATGATAGTAGTAGACGCCACGGTTGATTTCCACTCCGAGCTGAGGATCGATCTCGATCCGCTGCACCCGGCCCGCCTTCAAGTCCTCGATCCCATAGGGCAGAAGAAACTCCCGGCCATCCTGCGAAAACAGGCGCAGCACCACGTAGCAGTCCTCGTAGTCGCGACTGGCTTTGACCTTTGTGGAAAACACGAAGCGCGTGCTTCGCTTGCCCTCGGAAACGTAACCTTGCGGGCGATTGACCTCCAAATAGCCTTCGGAAAAAGAGTCCGCCTCCTCGAAGAAGAAACGACCCGACTCCAGAGGCACCATTCCGTATCCAGAATTCACTACACAGTAGCTTTTCTCCAAGGCGTAGACGTCGAGCCGGCCTTCCCCCGCGTACGGGTCGGGAATCATCAGCCGATGCTGAGCGAACAGATCAATAAAGCCGACCATCGCGAAGGCGACCGTCGACAGCAAAAGACGACGACGCCGGCGCGTCGTCTCTAGAGAGTGACGAGTAAACATAAGAAACGAGATCTCCGTGAAGCTAGGGGGTAGCTGGAGAAGGCAAAGGGTTTTGGGTGTCAGCTCGTCCGCCGCAAAAATTCAGGCGGCCTCGCCAACTGGGGGACCTCGGCACGGGAGTGACGAAGCGAGTGGAAACGTGACACAGATTGACCCGAAAATCAAGAACTGGCGCTGGATCGTAAAACCCCGTGCTCGATTTTACCGGCTATTCGCCAAAATGACGTAGCAAGGCCTCGAATACGAAAGCCGCGTACAGGGCTGGCAACGATTTCACCTCTTCCCCACCCACTAGGCGTTTTCCCTCGTAGTCGCCCAAAGCCGCCCATTGGTAGACCGCTTTGCTGTTGGCGGTCCATGGCTCCAGGAAAACAACCGGACAGTCGAAGACCCGGTTGGCGAGAAGGTTTCGAGCCCAGATGTAGCCTTCCTCGTCCATCGAAATCGCATTGTCTCCAGAATACTGATACGGCGGAAGACCGGTCGCTTCGACCATCGTACGCGCCATGGTTCGCGCCAAGGCGATCTCCTGCTCGTGGTAGCCGTTGACGATGCGCCAGACCATCTCGAAACGCTGAGCGTCGTCCGCCACCTCGCTGGGCAGGTAGCAGCCGTTCACCAGCACGTGCAAATCGTTCTGGTCCACCAAGCTGGGATTCTCGGGATCCGGCCAGCCTACGGCATTGACGTGCAGAGCCAGGGCCAGATCGGGCCGTATCATCCAATTCAGGCGTCGGGCTCGGGCCCGGATTTCCCCATCTCGATAAAAGAGCCGCTCCGCCAAGAGGTTTCGCTGTTCCTCGTACGTTTCCTCGGATTCCGAAAGGCCGGACTCCGCCAATCGCCGATCCGCTTCCGCGAAATAGTCCTCGGCCCGATAGCGCGTCGCCGGCTGATCGTCCTCGCGCGTCAACCAGACCTCCGCCCCTCGCTCGCTCAGCAGCGCCCTCAAGCGCTTCGCCGTCGCTAGGGTGAGATCGCCCTCCCGCACCGCCTCTCCGTCTCCGATGGCGAAATGGCGACGCTCCATCTCCGCCCATCGCCCGCCCAAGTGGCCTGGGTCGATGGCGATCTTCAAGCCGCCAAGGCCGGAGCTTCTCCGCGTCGGCTCCGTCTCACCCGACCTGGCGAACGCCAAGTAGTACGCCTCCGATTCGTCGGCGCTGCGGCGTATCCACACGCCCCCTTCATCGAAGCGCATCCAGTCCTCCCAACGCCCGCCCGGAGCGTAGATTTCCCGAAGCTCCCGCTCGAAATCGGCCCGTTCCACCCGACCTTGAAACGCCTCCAAGCGCTCCCAGTCCACAGGCAGTTTCAGCTGCTCCGCGGGTTCGGCCCAAAGGGCGACCGTCATCATGCAGCAACAAGCAAAGCTGGCAAATCTCAGCATCATGCCCAGCCTGCTATGGCGAATCGTCAAGTCCATCGAAATTGCGCGGACTCGACCCAGGAAAAACCAGTTTCATGACTTCCAAGGAAAAGCAAAGCGCCAAGCCCGAAACTCGTCTCGATCGGCTCTACGACCTCATCAACGGAGAGGAGGAAACTCGCGTCTGCCGCGACATTCCCGAATCGGCCTGCAAGCACCTGCCGCGAAACTACTTCGCCTACCTCGCCTCCAACATCTTCAGCAAGATCGGAGACGAGCTGAGCAGCGCCCGACTGGTGCTCCCGTGGCTCTTCAGCGCTCTCGGCGCGCCGGCCAGCCTGATCGGCTTCATCGTGCCGCTGCGCGAGGCGGGAGTGCTGATCCCGCAACTGGCGGTCGCCGCCTACCTGCGGCGCATGCCGGTGCGCAAGCGGGCTTGGTTGCTGGGCGGGGTCGTTTCCGGCCTCTGCTTGCTGGGCATCGGGCTCTTCTCCTCCAAGTTCCAAGGAGCTCAGGCCGGCTTCTTCGCCCTGGCCCTGCTGACCGTCTACAGCGTAGGCCGCGGGATCTGCTCCGTTTCCGCTAAGGACGTCATCGGAAAAACCGTATCCAAAAAGCGACGCGGCACCCTTATGGGCTACAGCTCCAGCGTATCCAGCGCGGCCCTACTAGCCCTCGGGCTCTGGCTAGCCTTTCTGCAAAGCAGCTCGCAGGGCGAATCGCTCTCCTACTCCCTGCTGACCTACGCTGGATTCCTGTGGCTAGCCTCCTTGCTCTGCTTCTCCCTCATCAAGGAGGAGCCTGGAGCCACCGACGGAAGCGGAAGCGCCTGGAAAGCGGCTGTGGAGAACATGTCTCTGCTGAAAACAGACAAGGTGTTTCGCCACTACCTGCTGACGCGCGGCCTCCTGCTCAGCGTGGCCCTCGCTCCCCCCTACTACGCCCTGCTCTCCCAGCAGCGCGGCGAAAATGCCAGCGCCCTCGGCCTCCTCATCGTGGCAGGCGGTCTCGCGGGCACGGTCAGCGGACCGATCTGGGGCAAGCTCGCCGATCGCTCCAGTCGCCTGACCATGGTTTTCGGCGCGCTGGGAGCGGGAGCGCTCGGCATCGGCATCTACGCCGCCGATCTAGGGATCGGCCCGTCCTGGGCTTCCCAAAGCTGGGTTCAAGCAAGCCTCTTCTTTGGCGTAAACGTCTGCTACGGCGGCGTGCGCCTAGGACGAAAAGCCTACCTGGTGGATATGGTCAGCGGCGACAAATCGGGATACGTCGCGGTGGGCAACACTCTCACCGGCGCCGCCCTGCTGTTGCTCGGCAGCATCGGCGCCCTGGCGGATGCGATCGGTGCCAGCGGGGCCATCGCCATGCTGGCGCTGCTGGCTTTCGCCGGCGCCGCCAGCGCCTTTCGCCTGAAGGAGGTCAGCGGCTAAGCGCTCCGCGCACAAAAAAAAGGGGGAGATCGCTATGATCTCCGCCCTGAAGCAAAACTAACCTATGCAAATCTTCTATTCTTCCAGCACTGGAGGCACCGAAGGCAAAACGGGCGCTACCGAGGGCTCCGTGGCTTCGTCTTCGGACCAGCTCTGCTGAGCTTGGTTTTGCTGCTCCAGGCTCGCCTTGATGGCCCCTGCGACTCCAAATCCTGCCCCGATACCGGCAGGCACCGCCACCAGGATGTCCTTGTAACTGTATTCCGAATACATCTCAGTGACCAAGGCGTTTTCCGCCAAATAGGTCGCATTGGCGCTGGGCTTCAGCAAATCGCCCACCACCAGATCGGCGACGCTTCGAATGAGCGGAGCGAATTGGGCGAGTTCGTTCTGCGTCTCCAGCATGGACATCACTGGCTCCAGGTCGAACCCGCCGCTGTATCCATAAAACTGAGCTTTCGCAGGCAGCTTGCTTGCCACCCGCTGAAAGGCTTCCGATTCAGCCAAAACTTCCGCCTCGGCAAATGCCGATACCCAATCTTCGTCTGTATAGAGGACCAAGTCGTCGCTGCCCTTCGGCAGGTGGACAAAGAGGCCAATTGGCAGGTCCTGCACGAGGTGAGACAAGTTCGCCGTGCGCCCATCTTTCGTATCCACGAAACTGATCTGCATCGGCAGCAACGCTGGCTCCAGACGCTTAACCAAGGCGCCCGCATCGGCAAATCGGGTCCATACCATGGTCTTTGGATTCTGAAGGTTGGAAAAGTCCTGCCCTAGGATCAGATCGATGCGACCGGAAAGGGCCGTGATGAGTTCTCCCGCTAACACATCGGATCCCGGGATCGGCTGGGATAAGCCCTGCTGCAGCATGCCATCGCCCATCGGCCCCATGACCACACCCGCCAGCTCCTGCAGCATTTCCTGCACGCCGAGCAAGTTGAGGTTTCCTGAAATCACGGTAGCCGCGTCAGCAGGGGCGCTCTTCGCTAGATCGAAGGCGATGGGCTCGCCCTGGTTGAGAGCCATCAGGCCTTTTGGCGCTCCATCGAGCAAGGAAACCGACTTGTTTCGGACCAATCCATCGTCCAGCTCGCTGGAACTCAAGGCCCACGCCCTTAGGGAGCCGAACCCGAGCGCCTCGAAGATGACCGGGAAATCCAAAGGAAACGGCGGCACGTCCGGATTGGCAGCGGCGAAGTCCTGATAGATGACGTTGAGCTTTTCGCCGATGGCCTGACCATCCCCATCGAAATCCAGATAGGCGATGAAGGGTCCATCCAGATCGATGTGCTGAGAGGCTTCCTGGAAGGAGTTTTCAGCGTTGGCAGTTGAGAGGGCGATCAGCGCGGCGACGCTCGCGCAGGCGGTTTTAGAGAGAAGTGATTTCATTTGCTTTGCATATACTCGGACGCAAGCAAATCCGTTACACCCATATTTCAAATCTCTCGCTGCGTTCCCACCCCGAGGACGCCTCGTCGGATGGCAGCAAACACGCCCTCCCTAAACAAAACAAAAGGCGAAGGACCACGCCTTCGCCTTTTGCTTTTTGACTGTACTACCTATTATAAACTAAGTCGATGAGACAGCGGGCTCCCCCGCCGAAAGCCGATCAAGTCTTCGCGACCAGAGAGCCGAGGATCGAAAGAAACTCGTCCATCTGCTCCTTGGTGCCGATGCTCACGCGAGCCCATTGCTGGTACTTCTGTTCCGGTACGCCGGATACGCGGGAGCCGCTGATCAGCACCCCATTTTCAGCCATGGTGTCGCGCAGCAGTTGCTGGTCAATGCCGGACTTGAAGTAGATGAAAGCTCCGTCTGGCTTGGCGTATTCGATACCGAGCGCGTCCAGAGATTCGCAAACGTAGTTGCGCACGGACTTGTAGTTCTGCACGTTCATGGCCAAGTGTTCGGTATCTTTGATGGCCTCGCACGCCGCGATCGCGGACAGGTAGCTTGGAGGCCCCATGTAGAAGTCGCTGATCTTTTCCAGGATGTCAGGATGAGCGATTCCGTAGCCGATACGGAAGCCAGCGAGGCCATAGCTCTTGGAGAAGGTACGCGTGACCATGACGTTCTTGCGCATCTTGACCAGTGGCGAGCACGTGGCCATGGAGAAGTTCGTGTCGGACAATTCCAAATACGCTTCGTCGACGAAGACCAGAATGTCTTCCGGAATCGACATGACGAACTTCTTGAGCTCCAGCGAATCGGCCAGCACGCCAGTGGGATTGTTGGGATTGCAGATGTAGACGATCTTGGTGTTTTCATCGATGGCCGCTCCGAGCGCCTCGAAATCGTACCCCATGTCCTCCGACAAGGCAGCGTACTTGACATCGCCACCACGCTCTTCGAACTTTCGAACCAGCTGCGTGTACCCCATCTCGGTAGTCACCACATTGGCGCCCGGCTCCGCGTAGGCAAGCGCGGTCATCATCAGAAGTGGACCGGACCCGGCCGTCGTTAGTATGTAGTCAGCGGATACACCTTCCTTCTTGGCGCAGAGGGCTACCAGTTCCGCGACGTTGTTGCGGTTGTAGTAGCTCCCGCTATCGATCGCTTCCAGCATGGCCTCCTTCGCGTTCGGGGTGTAGCCGAAGGCGTTTTCGTTGCTGCTGAGGCGGATCGGGCTGTTCTCTAGGGTAGGAGCAGCTTCGATGGCGAAGGCCCCGGCACTGAGGAGGCTGAGGCAAGCAGCTGGAGCGATCCAGCGGCGAAGTCGTCTTTCGACGGTTTGAGACATCTTTTTCATTTGGCTAGTTGGTGTTCGTTCAGGAACAAGCCCAGAGAGGTTCGACCACTACGCTACATGCGCAGAGCCGCTTGTTCGACGCGCAGGAGATAGTCGGCAACGTAGTCGCGTGGATCGATTTGCTGAGCCTGTCGCAAATACTTGGCAGCGGAGCCGTAGTCGCGCTTGGTCACGTTAAGCTGGGCGAGAGAGAGCAGGGCCTTGTGGGCGTAGGCGTCGATCTTGCTGGCGTTTTCCGCATAGTACTCCGCCTTGGCGAAGTTTCCGCGACCTTTTTCGAGCTCGGAGAGCGTGAGCAGAGCCTCGCCGTTGAGCGGGTCCTTATCAACCACTTCAGCCAGGAAACCAGCGGCTCCATCGACGTCGTCCGACTCCATGGCCAGACGAGCCTTCAGGTTGAGCAAATCGGTATCCTGCTTGTCGGAGAGCTCCATGCTCGGGGCCGACTCCAGCTTCGCGATCAAGCTTTTTGCGGCATCGAGCTCGCCCATGAAAATGAGGGAGTTGGCCACTTCCAGCATGCGGTAGGGACGGGCTCCGCCTTCATCCATGGCCTTCAAATAGCTGTCAAGGGCCTCTTCCACCAGACCTTCGTTGACCATCAAGTCTCCATGCAGAGCGAGAGCCGCTCCATCGGCTTTGCCGAGATCCTTCACGACCGTCAGGTTGGCGGCGGCCTTCTCAGTGCTGCCCACAGCGATGAACTGATTGGCCTGAAGCTTCCACCAATCCGCGTTTTCCGGCTCCTCGCGAATGAATTCGTAAAGCATGCCAATGGCATCTTCCGGCTGCTCCAGAGCGATGTAGCACTGGAGCTTGCCCATTTTCCAGTCGCGGCTCTTAGGTTCGAGCATGATGGCGTTGCGATAGGCGTCGAGCGCCGTTTCCGGCTTGTCGAGATTGATGTAGCAGTATCCAATCAACCCATACATGGAACTGTCTCCGGTCTGGATCGAGAGCGCCTTCTGCAGGTACTTCAGTCCGTTCGCGTAATCGCCGGCGCCCACGTAGGCGCGTCCGGCGTTGTAGTAGGCCCGATAGTAGTTGGGAAACTTCTTGATCGCGGCCTCGTAGGCGGCAATCGCCTCATCCAGCTCGTTCTCCTGATAGAGCAGGTTTCCGAGAATGAAGTCGAAGGCGGCGCTGCTCTCCGAGGTGATGGCCACGTCGAGACGAGCGATGGCGGCGGAGGGATCGCTTTCGATCAACGGAACGATCTCGTCGAAAAGGCCCTTCTCCTCCGCGGTGATGTTCGGGTTGATGTCCGACTCGGCGATGTAGCTCTGGATGAACCGAGCGCGGAATTCGGGATTGTCGAAGGTTTGCTCCTTGAGCTCGTAGACCTGAGCGGAGGAAAGGGCGCAAACGCAGAAAGCTGCAGAAGATAGTAGAGTAGACGTTAGATGCTTCATGACTTAACTTCCCCATTCGACGGGGACCTTGAAATAGATTTTAGCCGAGACCGGCTTACCGGCTACGGTGGGTTGCGTGTATTGGAGGGATTCGAAATAGGACCGGAACATGCGTTCGAAATCATCGTCGATGACTTCATGTATCCGCGTGATGGTGACTGATCCATCGGGATTGATCACGCCTTCCATATTGATCAGGCCGGTCTTCTTTTCGCGCTTCATGCGCGGCGTCCAAGGGATGGGCAGCTTGCGCTTCATGCGCGGGGCCTCGTCGAGATCGCTGATCTCGAACAAGCTGATCTGCTCCATGGTATCGGAGGCGCTCACGCCGACTTCGCCCAACGAGAATCCGCCCGCCAAGGCGTTTCCGACTCCCGGATTCAGGGCCATGTTCAGCTGCGACAGCGACAGCTGCGGCGGAGGCGAATCCATCTCGGGCGGCGGCTCGCTCTCGGGCGGCGGCTCCGGTGGCGGCGGCTCCGGCGGGGTGAATTGAGGAGGCGGAACCGTCACTTCGAACTCCCGCACCTCCATGTTTGGCTTCTTCAATCCGGCGAGGTACTGGGTGAACGGCAGCATGCCGAACATCACCAGGACCGCTAGCGCCGCGAGGCTGCCGGATCCCACCGGCAGCTTCTTCATGCTCGGACCCTTGTATATCTTGTATTTTGCTCCCATAGGACTTTCGAGCTTAGCCTTCAGTCGCTAGGTTGACAGTGTTGGCTCCCGCCAACTTGCATTCATCGTGCACGCGGGTGTACAAATCGATGGATACGCTCTTATCGGCCTGGATGATGACCGGCATCTGCTCTTTGGAAACGAGCTGACGCACAACCGAGCGCACTCCCGATATGCCAACTTCCTTGCCGCCGTAGACGACCTTCCCCTTGTCCGTAATGGCAATCAGGATACTGTTTTTCTCCAAATCGGCTGCCGATGCGGCTTGTGGCTTGTTCACCTCGACTCCGGTTTCCTCCACGAACACCGTGGTGACGATGAAGAAGATGAGGAGGATAAAAACCATGTCGATCAGCGGAGAGATGTTGATCTCGTCGCTTTCGGCTTCGCCTTCCAATATTGAACGTCTCGCTTTCATGTGACTGCCTAACGGCCGCTTTCTACTTTTTCTAGTTTGAGAATGGTCAGGATCTCCATGCGGGTGAAAAACTGGTCCAGCTCGCCCATTTGTCTCCGTACCACGGAGATCAATACATAGGCTGGAATCGCTAGCACCAGACCAGTCTGCGTGGTGATCAGAGCTTCGGAGATGCCCCCGGCTACCAGATCGATGGTGTTGCCACCGCTGCTAACCGAAAGTCCGAAAAATGTGCCCAACATACCGATCACAGTGCCGAGCAATCCCGTGAGGGGAGCCGCTCCGACCAATACGTTGCAAAAATGGATACGTCGCTCGAGCGTCGGCAAGTGAGCTGATCTCAGCTCCTCGAAGCGCGCCCGCGCCCCATTGGAATCGTTTACCCCGTTCTGGGTGAAGTCGATCATCTCGCCCACCTCTCCGTCTGCGTCCTTCGGCATGTCGATCCAGTGGCCTAGCTGGTTGGGATCGATACGGTAGAAGCTATTCTTCCTCATGTGAAGGTAGAGCTCGAAGATGGCGAAATAGATCACGCCTCCCAGCAGAGCGAGCGGGATCATCAGCGAGCCGCCGGCGCGCCAAAGCTCCCAAGTTTCTGCAAGCATCTCGCTCATGCCTTAACCGATGGTTTTGATTCCGTTGATGAAGCTGATGGACATCTTCTCCATGCGAGCCAGATAGCCCTTGGCCTTGCGCGAGAGAATCGCGTAGAGCAGGAGGCTCGGGATCGCTACGATCAGACCGAATTCGGTGGTGATGAGCGCTTCGGAGATACCTCCGGAGAGCGACTTGGCATCACCTGTACCGAATATCTTGATACGATTGAACGTGTTGATCATACCGGTCACGGTACCCAGCAACCCGAGCAAAGGAGCCACGGCTGCAGTCACGGAGATAAACGGCAGCAGGCGCATGACCTTAGGCTGCGTTTCGACCATCGATTCGTAGAGGATCTCTTCCACCAGCTCCGGATCGTGATCGCTGTAGCGAACGCCCTGCTGAATCATTCGGCCCATCGGACCATGGGCGGAATTCGCCAGGTGAATGGCTTCGTCCTTCTTCTTCTCCGCAAGCTTGGATAGCACCTCGGCCAAGATGCCTTCCTTGGGCTTGGGCAGGGTGATCAGCTCGAAGGCCTTGAAAGCGGCCACCGCGAGCGAGACGAAAGCGAAGCCGAGAATGGGAAAGATCCAGATGCCGCCCTTTTGAATGTGCTCCAGCAAGGTCTCCTTGGTCGCAGCGATGGCCATGGCGTTGTTCAGCGTGGCATCCAAAGGCAATACGCCCTCCCCACCCTTCGCTACGGCTACGATGCCCGAATCGAAAGCTCCATCGGCGATCGGCAGCACGATCGGATCGATCGACGATCCCTGCTGCACCAGTCCGGCCTTGCCCGACTGGCTGGCGAAATAGGTCACCGGACCGAAGCGGATGTAGGTGCCCTCTTCGAGCAGGCCGCCTTCGGTGATAGCCTTTCCAGTGTAAAGAGCGCCGCCCGAAAGGGCTTCCATGCGATCCAGGCCGGCTGTGACAACCGCCTTCTGCGGGCCAAGCTTTTCCAGAGGCGTCATGTATGGATCTTCGGCCGCCTGCTCGGAAGCGGAGATTTCGTCCTCGTAGAAGGCGAATTCCGAGGGGTCCAGCTGGGCTCCCAATCCCCGCCCGAACTCGGCGCTCAGGCTGATCAAGTAGTCCACCATCTCCTGCTGCTGCGAGAGCGTGTTCTCGTAGCTGGAGAGATCGGCGCTTTGGTTGTCGCTCACCCGCTGGGCGCGGTCCGCTTCGCGGCGCAGCTCCTGCAGATCGGAAAACAGCTTGTCGCGCTCCGTGCTGAGAGGGATCTTCTCCTTGCCAATGGTTTCGCGAACGTCCGACAAGCGAGCCAACGCTCCCTCGAGTTTCTTTTCGGCATCGGCAGCGGCCTTATCCAAGGCGGTCTGCGCAGAGAGCGGAAGCGTCGCGAAACAGGCTGCGGCGCATATCAATGAGAATGTCTTCATGCTAGTGTGTCGTCGAATGGATTAGGGTGTAACAATCTTGGTAGGGAGCCCCACGAAACTCGCGTCGGTACTGCGATCGTAGACCGCGACCAACTGAGCTACATCCTCGGAGAGGGACGGATCTGAAACCCAGTCCCATCCCGAACCAGTTGGGTATCCGTATCCTGCATACTCACCGGTTCCGTCGATGAAGTAGGCATAGCTAAATCCATAGTAGAGCGTCGTCACCTCGCGCGACTCGCCGTCGACGTCCTGCACCGCGGTGTCCTTGGTGATGGCGGACTGGAACTTGTCGAACTGGGACAGGATCGCCACCACGTTCTGCAGGCGAATGGTCAGGGGAGCATCCTCCGCCTTTTCTTCTTCCGGAATACGATCCAGGAAGGTATCCACCGTATCCAAAAACGCCACGGGCCAGCCTTCGGCCATCTTCTTCACGCGGGTTTCGTATTCTAAAACGGCGGCTTTCATTTCGGCGGTGACGGCGTCGAGGACTTCCTTCTTCTCGTCAAGCTCAGCACGTTTCTTCTCGCCAGCCGAAGCGTTTTCCTTCGCCGAAGCGATCGCTTCCTCGAGGCGACCAATCTCGCCTTTCATAAATTCAATTGAATTCTGAAGCACTTCCTTCTGAGCGATCCATTCGCTCTTGTCTTCAGAGATTTGCTTTTCGACCGAGATCCACTCGCTCAATGCGTTCTGCGTCTGCTTCACAGTGTCCGCGCTTAGCGAATACACGGCGGCAGGAAAGATAGCTGCAAAGAGGGCGGCTTTCAGGTGTTGTTTTCCGGAGGGAGATTTCATATCGAGCGGGTTTCGATCTAGTTACTTAGATAAATCTGATCTGATAAACCGCGGCGGAGCTACCCGACTCCGCCGCGGGTCTTAATTCTATATCAACCTAAACGGCCCGCTTGAGCAGGCCGAGCAGAGCAAGCTTCCCTTAGAAGGTCGTCTCGAGCTTCAGCACGAAGTTGCGTCCACGATCAGCCAGCACCTGACCGTCCTCGTCGTTGTAGGAACGAGCGTACCAGAAGTACTGGTCGAACAGGTTGCTGACGTTGAGAGACACCTGCCAACCTTCGAGCGGCGTGTCGGACTTGCCCGAATACGCGATCCCCGCGTCGAAGACCGTGTAGGAATCGACGGGCTGGGTGTTGAAGGTGTTCACGTAGACATCGTCGAAGTACTTTCCGCCGAAGTTGTAGCGGAATTGCCCCTTGCGGTAGATCACGTCGAAGTTCGCGGTGAGAAACGGCGTGTTGCCGAGGTCATTGCCACCGATGTCCTGGAACAGCAGATACGCGTCGTCCGGTCCGGTGGACTGCGGATTCGGCTCGGTGCGGTAGCTGCCTGGGATGTTCATTTCCTCATCGGTGAACCCGTCGAAGAGGTCTTCCTGAAAGGTTGTTTCCTGCAGAGCGATAGAACCCGAGATTCTCAAGCCTTCGATGCCCGTGTTGAAGTCGCCGGATGCCTCGACGCCCCATGAGTCAACACCGCCTACGTTAAGATAACGGCTGTTACCAGCAGCTCCAGCATTGGCCGAGTCGATCGGCACAGCGGAAGCGAGGATACGATCGGTGTATTCGATCTTGTAAGCCTGCAGCGTGTAGTTGCCACCCCAGATGTTGCCACGAACACCGATGTCGAAGTTGTCGGAGTACTCGGGAGCCAAAATGTCCGGATCGAATGTGTCGCCAGCCGTAGTGATGGTACCGGAGTTCGGAGTCGCCATGTTCTCGGAATAGTTGAAGAACAGCTCAGTATTGTCGTTCAGCGTGTAGAGGAGGCCGAACTGCGGCAGGAAGTAGTCGTCGTAGGTGGTGGAGCGCTGCGTCTCCTCATTGATCAGCCACTCGGAGATACTCAGGAAGCCGCGAGCGTCGCGATCGAGCTTGATGCCCTTGACGCCGGCGATGATGTCAAGCCTTCCGTCCATAGTGGTGAAGGTGTCCTGTATCCAATACTGCATGACATCCTGATCGATGTAGCGAGTGTAGTTGGTGAAGTTGAACTGGTCGTAGTTGAACCAGCCCAGGATGCTGCCACCATCTTGAAGATTGTAGTTGGGACGTTCCGTGCCATGGTGGTCGAACTCGTACCAGCCGCCCACGATGAGCTTGTTGTTCTCCGTTTCCCAGGTGTAGGAAGCGGTCACGCCATAGCGATGGCCACCGAAGTTCTCGTCACGACCGGTACGGCCAGGGACGCCTGGAACGAAGGTCGTAGCTGGCGTCACAAGAGCGCCATCTTCGTCGTAAACTGCCGGAGTGTAGGCTGCAGTGCCTGGAGCGACCAGGGCGTGCTCGTCGCTGTAGGGATCGACGATCTCTCCGGTCTCACTCACCGCGTTTCCTTCAGCGTCCCACCAAGGCTGAGCCCAGATGTCGGTACGATCGGGATCGTTGGAGTAAGCGGCCCGGACCTGCGTCTGCGCGTAGGCGTTGTCGCGTCCCCAGAGACCGTAGTTGTTCTTGTCCTGGTAGTAGGTCACGACGCTGAGGTCCTTGCCATCATCAAGATCGAAATCGAACTTCATGCGCTGCAAGGTATCCATACGTCCATTACGCCACAGATTGTAATAGACAGCGTTCACGCCTTCGCCCGCCGGAAGCGAGGAGTCGATGTACTTGAGCGGACCAAGGTTGCGTCCCTGATCGGAAAGGTCGCCGTACTGCCAGTAGCCGCCATCGATGTTCGGGAAATCGAAGGGCGTGTATTCACGGTAGCCATATCCGGTACCGCGATAGTTGCCCGCTTCAGCGTCCCGCCACTCCTGCCAATCCAAACCGGAGGTATCGTAGTCGTCACGGTCGTTGTAGGTGATGGCGTAAGTGATATCCATCTTGTCGGAAGGAGCCTCGTACTTGAACTTCGCTTCGTAGCGACGCGCCAGACCCTTGCCCAGCCCGTCGAGACCGCGAGGCGTGAACTCGAAGTGAGATCCGCTGACGTAACCCGTCAGGCCAGGAACGATTTCACCCGTCTCGTACTTAGCGAACAAGCTGATATGATCGAAGCTGCCATAGGAGGCGCTAACATAGGCGCCCTGCTCCTGGGAGGGATCCTTGGTGAAGTACTGCAGCGAGCCGCCAAGCGCCTGGTAGGCGGGCGTGGTCACGTCACCGGCGCCCTGCGATACCTTGATAGTGGTCAGGTTGGCGGAGTCGACCATACGTCCGATGGGCGTTCCGTAGCGGGGATCGCTGGTGCCGACCGGCACGCCGTCGAGCGTAACCCCGAGATTGGCGACGCTGAAGGCGCGAACGCGAATGTCGTTTCCGAATTCGTAGAAGCCGAACGGGTCACGAGAAACAACGTTCACACCAGGCACCTTGTCCACCATCTTTTCCGGCAGAGCTCCAGGCATAGCGATTTCGAGGGCCTCCAGGTTCAGCGAGTTGTTAGCGCGGCTTTCGCCTTGGCCAACCGCGGTGAAGGTTTCGAAAACCTCCATTCCAGAGGTGGAGCTTTCTTGAGCGACGGCACCAGCAGCGATTCCGAGAATCGCCAGTCCCGTGGCTGCCTTAGCAAGAGGAGTCATTGCGACAGACCTCTCACAGTCATGCGGCTGCGAACGCATAGCTTCGCATCCCGCATCGAGCGGTATTAGTTTAGACATCTTTTTGTGTAGGTTTGAGTTTTGCTTAAAACCAAAACCCCTTGAGCAGTTAGGATGCCAACAACCCAGCTTCTAAGTTCAATTAGACAATTTACGAAGTTTCGCCGAGCCCCGCTAGGTAGTTCGCATGCGTCAAAACAGGCAGAGCGACGCGACCGCGAGCCCAGCTCCCAGAAGCGTATCACTAATTTCAATACATCGACTCGACGGAACAAGGACGACCTGACGCAGCACTATTATAAAGGGACTCGATCCACACCGACCGGGGCTCCAACCAGCGTTGAAGCATCGCTCCGAAAGGCTTCTCCGAACGAGCAGGTTCGAATCGCGGAAAGATCAAAATCGAGCAACGAAAGCGAGACGGAACTAATCACTTCCACCTAACATTTGCGCCGAGCGCAAAGAAGTCGTCCTCTTCCGAAAATGTGGCGCATGCGATGCTAGCGGCCACGCAGGGCGGCACCCGCTGTCGCCTCGTACCAAGATGTCTAGATGAAGCTTTTCCAACGCATTCCTCACGCGGTGGCGGGAACGGCTATTGCGTGTTGCGTCCATGCAGCCGATAGCCCGATCCAGCTCAACGCCAAACCCGCCCTCAAGAACCAGACCGCGACGCAGCAAAGCGCCGCTCGCTCTCTCGGAGCAGACGAAACCAACTCGAGTCCACGCGAGCGTGGACGGATCCTGGTGAAACGAAATCCGATCGCTTCGGAGTATCAGGTTTTTGGTGACTTAGGCTCTAGCCCCGGCGCTGACGCGGACGCAGAAGGGGTGGACTACAGAGCGTATTTTCCCACCCACAATCCCCTGGATCGCTCGTCGGCGTCCTTCACGGTCGGGGCCAGCTTGAACTACAACAACCTCTCCGGAATCGCCGAACCGGGAGCGGAGTTGAGCTTCACGAAACCTCTCTCCGATCGCTGGACGCTCTCCGCCCAGTTTCGCAGCAACGCGTCCGATCGCTTGATCGAACACTACGAAGCCGTGTGGAAGCCCTACTTCAGCGACAGCTCCGATCCGCTCTTCCAATTGGATAGACCTCGCTACTCCTTCGACTCCATCTTCACCCGCAACCAAGTGGGAGCGCTGCAGATCGGCCACCAGCTCACCGAAAACCACGCCATCTATTTCAAGACCTACTATCAGGACTACTTCGACAACTCCTACCGAAACCGCATCGAATACCAGGTGGCGGCGGGCGTTATCGACCCGAGCAGCATCGATGCGAAAGAGGACGGCTCGATCATCAAAGCGGACGTGACAAACGCCCGCACGCGACGCTACTTCGGAGACACCGACAATACGCGCAGCCGCCAGCACACCACGTTCGGAGGAAGCTACGAGGGATCGGTTTGGAATGTCGACTACTCCGTCTACTCCCAGAAATGGGACCTGGATCGAACGTGGTACAACTGGAACTTCAACGACACTGGAGTCGATCTCAGCTACGATGCCAGCTCCATCTATTTCCCGATAGTGGAAAGCAGCAACCTCGACCCAACGAATCAGGAAACAGCCCGTTTCTCCAGCGTGCGTATCCATGATAACGCTACACGAGACCGAGATCTAGTAGGCCGCATCGACGCCGAGCGGCGCCTCGAGATCGGCGAGCGCGCCTACTGGATACAAACCGGCCTGCTTTGGCGACAGAAGGAACGGGCCGTCCGGGAGGGAAGAGACGTCTTCACCGCCGATTCCACAAACCCTTTCAACCTCGATCAAGTCGCTTACGACCAACCCGCTGGCACCATCCTCGATGGCCGATATGAGTTGCAAAGCGGACTCGATCCACTCAAGGGTCGCCAACTCATCGCAAGCAACCCCGAGCTTTTCGCCTTCAGCTCCTACCGCTCCGAACTCGAATCCCTCCCCCAGGCCTACGATGCCGAAGAAACCGTCACTTCGAGCTACATCCTAGGACTCACCCAGATCGACGACTGGAGCATCGAAGCAGGCCTCCGGTACGAGCGCACGGAAACCGCCACTCGAGGGACGAACTCGATCCCGGAGGCGGTCAACGATCCCGATGAAGGCGCCTTCCTCAAAGAGCTGATCGATCCGAACAACGGAGACGTTTACGTCATAAAAGATCTGTATTCGGGAAACTCGTACGACAATCTCCTTCCCTCCGTCGAGATCGGGAAGGAGCTTTCGAGAGAATCCTCGATCAAAGCCTCCTACTTCCAGCTTCTGATGCGTCCACAGTACTTCAACATCGTAGACTACCGCCGCATCAGCGTCCCCACCCAGAGCATATCCGAGGGCAACCCTCTGCTTCAGCCGACCCTGATCGACAACTTTCGGCTCGCATGGACCATCGAAAACGAGCGCATCGGCGCGTTTTCCGCGGAAGCCTACTTGATCGAAATTGAAAACTTCTTCTACGGTGCCGTATCCACCGAGAGCATACTCGAAAACGGAGACGCGAAGGACTACCGCGTAAGCCGCGTGGAAAACGGCGATTCCGGAACCATCAAAGGCTTGCAGCTCCAATGGAAGAAGTCACTGCAAGGACCGCTCTTCTACGAGAAAGGCGACCTGAGCTTGGCCTACACCTACTCGGATTCCGAAGCTCAAGTCGCTACCCGTTCCGAGAGCATGCTCGTTCCGGAGCGGTCCGAGCACTTGCTGAAAGCGACCTTCAGCGGATCAGTCGGAAAGCTCAGAAACGATCTCACCGTCACCTACCAAAGCGCCGCCCTGGACGACGTAGGAACCAACGAGGAGGAAGACGTCTACCGCAAGGCCTTCATCACGACTTCGCTCAACACCAGCTACCAGCTAAGCGATGGCCGGTCGCTCTACCTAAGGCTTTCGAACCTCACCAACCATCCGGAACGCTCCTTCGAAAACTCGCCCTACCGCGTAAGCAGAAACCAATACAGCTCCTGGATCGGCGTCTTCGGATTTCGCCAACGCTTCTAGTCCGAGGTCCGGAAGGCCACGAGCGACGCATGCAATCCACCGCTTCCACTTTCAGCCCTCCGCCGCTGACAAGCGACACCGCCTCGATGAGCTCGACTAGCCAACTCCCTTCAGCGTCCCCCTCGAATGGCAAGGAGCTGCGGGTTTGGCTAACCCTGTTCCTAGTTACGCTCATCTCCTCCTCGCAAAGCTCCTTCTCCATCATCGGGCTTCCCATGCATGCGAAGTCGATCGGGTTCAGCGCCTCCCAGCTCAGCTTGCTGCTGGGGGCATTTCCGTTTTGCGCCGCTGTGTCAGCCATCGTAAACGGACCCGTATCCGATTTCTATGGACGCAAGCGCGCCCTTCTGCTCGGTCTCATCTCCCTAGGGATCACCCTTTCGCTCCACCCCTTCGCAACCACCTTCGAGACCCTGCTTTTCCTGCGAGCATGCGCCGGCTTTTCCGCCGGTCTGCTTACCGGGCTTCCTTCGCTTCTCTTGAGCGACTCCTTTGGCCGCGAGCGTCAGCAACCGCTTATCGGACGCAGCCTTTCGGGCTACGCCATCGGACAAACCATCGCCATACCGCTCGGCATCGCCTTGATCGACCTAAGTGGCTACCTCGCTCTCAACGCCTATCTCGGAATCCTCGCTCTAGTCTTGGCGCCCTTCGCGCGGCAGTTGCTTCCCTCCGCCACTCATCGGTATCAATCGCCCAACTACAGTTTCAAACGCTACGGGCAGGAGACCAAGACGCTCTTTCGCAACAAGCGCTTCCGCGGCCTTATCGCCACCAGCGGGATCAGTTTCGTAGCGACCTCGCTGTTCTACGTCACATTCGCTCAATGGCTTTTCGACGATGCCGGACTTCGGCCCTACCAGATCGCGCCCATGTACATCCTCGCAGGCTTAGCCCAAGTCTTCGCCCTCGCCTACATGAGCCAGCGCAACGCCAGCAGGGCTCCCGAAAAGAACGCAGCGATCTCCTTTCTGGTCAACGCGGTCCTCTTCTCGCTTTTCCTCATCGCCTTTCACGACCTGCGCTGGGCCGCCTTCCTCTTCGCCCTCTCTCTGGGCGCCATCGCCCTACGGATCCCGTCGATCCACCACCTGCTCAACCTTTCCGGCCCAGACACGCTGAAAGGGCTGCGAATGAGCATGGCTCAAAGCTGCAACCACCTTGGTCGAGCGATCGGCGTCTCCTTTGCGAGCTTGCTCTTCCCCGTCGTCTCCGCGGATTTGCTGATGCTGGCCGCGGGTTTGGCCCTGCTGCCAAGCGCGGCATTTTTCGCTCTGAGCCGGCCCATCGACGGAGCCGAGGAAAAATCCAGCCCAGAGTACGCCGCGAAACTGGAAAAGTAGCTCGATGCGAAGCGCTTAAGAGCCCCATTGGGGCTCTGGCACACAGATTGCTACCTGAAGATGTCTAGAAAACAGCCAGCAACAGCGTGCCAAAACCGTCTTCATTGGATAGCTGCCCTAACATGGAATCAATTCAAATATGCCCCCGCCAAGGGGAAATTTTCTCATAATTAAGGCAAATATCTCCGATCTACAGGAAAACACCTTGACGCGC
Source organism: Pelagicoccus sp. SDUM812003 (assembly GCF_031127815.1). Classification (NCBI taxonomy): domain Bacteria; kingdom Pseudomonadati; phylum Verrucomicrobiota; class Opitutia; order Puniceicoccales; family Pelagicoccaceae; genus Pelagicoccus; species Pelagicoccus sp. SDUM812003. The sequence goes on from NZ_JARXHY010000009.1 coordinate 113,823, forward strand.
CTCATGTAATGCCGGAGGCGGAGGATGCCTTGAGCCCGTTCGTCTCAGGGCGCTCCGCAGCAGTGCCAGAAACGAACCCTTCCACGTCGTCGCGCTAGGCGAACACCTCCCTCATGGCTTCCTCGTACGCCGCCATCTCCTGCACCGTGCCGATGCTGATGCGACACCAGTCGTCGTAAGGGGGGAAGGGACGGCCTACCAGAAACCCCTTTTCCTTCATCAAGGCTTGAAACGCCCGGATTTCGATACCGGTGCGATGGAAAACGAAGTTTCCGACCGACGGCGTATAGGCCAGGTCAAGATCCTCCAGCAGCGAGCAGAACCGCTCCCGCCCTTGACGAATCAGGCGACGCGACTCCTCATGAAACCGCTCGTCGTCCAGACTCGTGATGGCCGACATCACCCCTAGATAGCCAAGGCTCGACATGCGCCGCTCTTCCAGCGCCTCCAGCAGATCCGGGCGCCCCAGAGCGTAGCCCACTCGATGTCCCGCCAAGCCATGCATCTTGGAAAACGACCGCCCGATGATAACCGGGTAGCCTTCCTTCACCAGAGCCGTTTGGGTCTGCTGCCTGTAGTCGTCGAGCAGCTCCAGATAGACTTCATCCAAAAACACCGGGCAATGTTCCGAAGCCTGGATACAAAAGGAACGTATTTCGCTAGGTGGCAAAACGGTGCCGCTAGGGGTGTCCGGATTGCAGACGTAGACCAGATCGGCCTCTTGCTCGTGGACCGCTTTCAACATCGCCGACAAATCATGATGCATGCTCTCGCTGTGCGGGACCCACTCCACGCGCGCCCCGTTTTTCTCCGCATAGTGCATCAGTTGAAGATAGGTAGGCTGCGTCGCCACCAAGGTCGCGCCCGGCTTTCCGTAGACGTCCCCCGCCATGGAGAGAATCTCGTCGCAACCGTTGCCCAATAGAACGTTGTCAGGATCCACACCTTCCAACTCCGCGATGCGCTCCTTCAGAATAACCTCCTCGCGAAATGGGTAGCGGCAGCTGTTGGAAACCTCCTTCATGATGGTCAAGGTGACGCGACGCGAAGGCCCGAAGGGATTTTCGTTTCCCGCGAGGTTTATGTATTTTAGCTCTGGATACCGTGCGATGCGTTCCGCAGCCGCATCCACAGCCTGCCCCATCACCCGAGAGCTCAAACCCAACCCAAGGGTACCGAGCCCCACTTGCTTCAACCATTGGCGACGCGTCTTATTCCTCATCTTGAAACTGCATAAAGAAAGGCGGGCTGAAGGCGTCTAGCAACGACCTCCGCCCGCCTCGAAGTTAACTCACAAATCGATCGATGAAACCCCGCTTAGATCTTGCCCTGCGAACGCATGACGCTTTCGAAAACGCTGAGGAAGGTGGACATTTCCTCTTCGGTCCCGATGCTCACCCGGCACCAATCGAGCATCGGCGGGAACGGTCGACCCACCAGCACTTGCTCAGCTTCCATCATTTCCTGGAATTTCTCGATCGGGATCCCGGTCTTCATGAAAACGAAGCTTCCTTGCGGCTCAGCGTACTCCACGCCGAGCTCGTCGAGCTTGTCGGTCACCATTTTGCGCACCGTGCGGTAGCTGTTTACGCTTTCCTCGAAGAACATCGTGTCCTGCAAGGACGCCACACCGGCGACGCAACCGAGCTTGTTCGGTCCGCCCATGCTGAACTTGCGCAGCTTGGACTTCGTATCAGGCTTCATGATACCGTATCCAACACGCAAACCCGCCATGCCATAAACCTTGGAAAACGTGCGGGCGAGAATGATGTTCTCACCTTCACGGACCAAGCCAATCATGCTGTTCTTTTCCAAGCCGCCGTCGGCGAGCTCGAGGTAGGCTTCGTCGACGAAGGCTACGATATCCTCGGGCAGCTCCTTGATGAAGCTTTTCAAAGCATCCGGATCGACCGTGGTTCCAGTCGGATTGTTCGGATTGCAAAGGTAGACCATCACCGTGTCCTCATCGATGGCCCCCTTGAGCGCTTCGAGATCGTACTCCAGCTTGTCGTTCAACGGCACGGTCTTCACATCGCCGCCAAACGCCTCAAAGGTCCTAACAAGCTGCGTGTATCCAGGCTCCACTGACACGACATTCTTTCCGGGCGCAGCGTAGGCCATCGCCGCCATCTGCAGCACCGGTCCCGAGCCGGCTGTCGGTACCACGTAGTCGGCTGGCACGAGCTCGCGAGCTGCAATCGCATCGATGAGGGCCTTGGTCTCCTCCCAAGCGTACCGATTGATATCGGGCAGCTCCTGCATGATAGCCATCATGGCCATCTGGGAGTAACCGAAGGCGTTTTCGTTTCCATTGATCTTGATAGGGCCGCGATCGCCCGCGTCATCGTCAACTTCGTGCTGGGCAAAGCTTACGTGAGGCGCTGCAGCCAGAGTCGCCGCTACGAAAAGCGACGCGAGTTTTGAGAACGGGCGGAGGCCCGATTCATTCGAATCCAGTTTTGTAGACATCTTTTTGTTACTTTCGTTTGGTTTAGACGAGGGCTCTTGAAAGCATAGGCCGTGCCCATTTCGGTTTTTGTTCCAAATAATCACTACACGAGCTCCGTTCCCATTTATATAAAGTTGCAAAACGGGCCAATCGCTCAGCGCTCCCTGCATCAACGACTGATACGCATCCCTAAAATCGCAAATTGTTCTAGATCGGCACGACGTTTGCTGAACGACATCGAACGACGCCCAGCGCGTCATTTCACACAAAAAGATGTCTAAACCAGAAAAACTCACTCGCCGGAACTTCATCCGGCAAGTCGGAGCGTACGGCGGCTGTGCCTTCACCACATTGACCGCGCTTGGCCTGCTCACCCAAGCCACCGGATTCGGTGCCGATCTTTCCGATTTGCCCCACATTGGAAACAAGTCCAAGAAGCGCGTCCTCATACTAGGGGCGGGCATCGCCGGACTCACCACCGCCTACGAGCTCGGAAAGCTGGGCTTCGACTGCGTGATACTCGAGCCCCGAGCCAAAGCGGGTGGACGAAGCATCACGATCCGTCGGGGCGACAAGATTACGGAAACCAACGGGTACTCCCAAACCTGCGCGTTCGACGAGGGGCTCTACTACAACCCGGGCCCCTCCCGCTTTCCGCAATGGCACGTCACCATGGACTACTGCCGCGAGCTGGGCGTGGAGATCGAGCCGTTCGTGAACCTCAACGAAAACGCGTTCTACTACAGCGAGGGGGACGTTGGTCCGCTCGCTGGCAAGCGCACGCGTATCCGTGAAGTCAAGACAGACCTTAGGGGCTATACCGCCGAACTGCTGGCTAAGGTGGCCGAGCAGGACAAGCTCGATCAGGAGCTTTCAGCCGAAGACAAGGAAGCGCTGCTGGACTTTCTCCACTATGAAGGCGGCTTGAATCGATCCCATGAATACACCGGCCACAATCGCCGCGGCTACAAGGTATGGCCGGGCGGCGGCCTGCAGGAGGGCGAGATGGACGACCCCTACCAACTCTCCGAACTGCTTCAGTCGGGATTCGGCAACCTCTTTCATCGGGCCAACGAGTACCAGTATCAGTCCCAAATGTTCACGCCCAAGGGCGGCATGGACAAGATCCCGATGGCCTTGGCCGAAAAGCTGAAAGGCAAAATCGTCTACGGAGCCCAAGTGAAGGAGATCCGCCGAACAGATCCTGGCTCGCGCATCGTCTACTCCCACCAGGGAGAGGACAAGGAGCTCACCGGCGATTTCTGCGTTTGCACCATCCCACCGACCATCCTGCGGAAGCTGCAAACGGACTTTTCGCCGATGCTTAAAAATACGCTCAACATCGTTCCGTTCCAGAACTCCGGAAAGATCGGCATGCAATTCAAACGGCGCTTCTGGGAGGAGGACGATCGCGTCTTCGGCGGAATCACCTGGACGAATCTTCCCGTCGCCGAAGTTTGGTATCCATCAAATGGATTCCTAGGCAGCAAAGGCGTCATGGGCGGCTACTACACCTTCGGCCCTGTATCGGATCAGCTGGGAAAGATGTCGCCCGAAGAGCGAACCGAGTTCGCCTTATCCTACGGGGAAAAGATCCATCCCCAATACCGCGAGGAATTCGAAAACGCCGTCTCCATCAACTGGGCCACACTTCCACACATAGAGGGCTGCCTCGCCCACTTCCCCCAGGCCATGCTCAAGACCTTCTACCCACTTCTCATAAAACCGGAAGGCGAACTGTACATAGCTGCCAGCTGGGCCTCCCACCTAGGAGGCTGGCAGGCTGGGGCCTTCGAAGCCGCAAGATTGACAACCAAGAGCATCCATGAACGCGCAATGGCCTCCTAAGCGCCTCGCAGGCGCCTTGGGAGCCGCGTTCGCTTCGAGCCTGCTCCTTGGCGTCCTTGAGGCGGAAGACTCCCCTACTCTAAACGCGGAGCTCGTCGAGAAAGGACGGGCTTCCTACGCCATGTTCTGCCAGGCCTGCCACGGTCCGGAGGATCCGACCATCGATTCTCCAAGCAACCTCTTCGACCTGAAGTGGCACCACGGCGACGGCAGCGTCGAAAACATAGAAAAGAGCATCCGCGACGGAATCGTCGAAAAAGGCATGCCCGCATGGGGCCAAATGATTTCCGACGAGGAAATCAACGCCCTCCTCCAATACCTGAACAGCTTTCAAACGAAAGAAACCGCTTCCAAATGAACCGCACCTTTCCCCGCCTGAAATCCATCCTTCTCGTCGTGCTGACGGCGCTCGCTGTCAGCTCCGTATTCGATGCCACACTACTCGCTCAGCACAGAGTGACTGAAGGGGCCTACGACGAATACATCGACACGATCACCGCCGAGGAATCCTTCTTCACCATCAGCAATCTCTGGCTCCTCGTCTGCGCCGCCATGGTCTTCATGATGCACCTGGGCTTCGCCACGCTCGAATCCGGCCTCACGCGCTCGAAGAACACCATCAACATCCTCTTCAAGAACCTGTTCGTCATTAGCAGCGGGCTGCTGCTTTTCGCTCTATTCGGGTTCAGAACCATGTATCCAGGATATGAATTCAACGGATTCGCCAGCTTCGGTTTCTGGATCGGAGTGAATCCGGAGGACTACCTGGACCTGATGAGCGCCAAATACGCCAACTACAGCTGGTGGACGGACTTCATCTTTCAAGCAATGTTCGCCGCCACCGCCGCCACCATCGTCTCCGGAGCCGTGGCCGAACGCGTGAAGCTCAGCAGCTTCATGGTCTTCACCGTGTTGATCGTCGGTTTCGCCTACCCGGTAGCGGGCTCCTGGGAATGGGGAGCAGGTTGGCTGGATCGCAACGGCTTTCACGACTTCGCCGGCTCCTCCATCGTTCACTCCTTCGGCGGATTCGCCGCTCTCGCCTGCGTACTCATCCTCGGACCGCGCATTGGAAAATACGGAGCGGACGGCTCGAACCGTCCTATCCTCGGCCACAGCATGCCCTTGGCGGCCATCGGCGTCTTTCTCCTTTGGTTCGGCTGGTTCGGCTTCAACGGGGGCTCGGTGCTCAGCGCCCATCCGGAAATGACCGGACTAGTCGTGACCAATACCGCCCTGGCCGGAGCAGCGGGATGCTTGAGCTGCATGATGGTGACTCAAATCATGCTCAAGAAACCGGATATCTCCATGGGTCTAAACGGCGTGCTGGCGGGCCTGGTGGGCATCACCGCAGGAGCTGATTCCATGATGCCCGCTCCCGCCGTCCTGGTCGGAGCGATCGCCGGAGCCCTGGTGGTGGTTTCCATACTCTTCTTTGACAAGCTGAAGATCGACGATCCGGTAGGCGCCATTTCCGTTCACGGGGTATGCGGCATGTGGGGCACGCTCGCTGTGGGCATTTTCGGTGAAGCGACCTTTCTATGGCAGCTCATCGGCTCCCTATCCTACGCGCTATTCGCCTTCATTTTCTCCTTCATCGTCTTCTATCTTATCAAGCTGGTCATGGGAGTCCGCGTGAGCGCGGAGGAGGAATCGATCGGGCTGGACATCTCCGAGCACGGCCAGGAAGCCTACGCCACGGACAATCGATCCTAAGAGATTACGGTATCCAGAATGAAGATACTTCCAAATCACAAGCTCAGATACGTTCTCGGCATCCTTGGTACGGCAGTGGCTTGCTACGGCGGCCTGCACGTCATCGGCCACCAGACCAATGATCGTATCCACTCCTACGAGACAGACGAGCTACCGTACGCCGACGCGGTGGAGGTCGCTCCGGGGTCAGAGTACTTCTTCACCTGGGGCGTCACTGCGAGTCCTCGGATGAAGGAGATCGCAAAGAATAGCGTCGAAAACCGGTATGGCGACACCTACCAGCAATCCTACGCCGTGCTCACGCAACTGACGCAGGACCTGGCGGAGGTCGGTTTGACGCTCCGCGACGTGGCCAATGTGCGCGCGTACATCGTGGCGGACCCGGAAGCGGATTTCGATGGCTGGAACCGGGCGTTCTCCGAGTTCTTCGGCACCCTCACCAACCCGCACAAGCCCGCTCGCACCACGGTTGGCATCGCTCGTCTTTTCCATTCCGACTATCGCGTGGAAGTGGAGTTCACTTGCGTCTTTCCAGATGGACGCGGCCCCAACGTGGCGGGATCTCGTCAGCACGAACGCTACACGCGCCTTAGCCGCACCGAGACCAGCGATCGCTGGAAATCCTACGGCCGTCCCGCTTGGCCAATGAGCACGGGAAAGGCGACCGAGGGCTCCACCGGGCTTTTCTTCTCTTCTTCGGTGCGTCCCCAGTCCATGATCCCGAACGCTCCTCCCGGATTCCATATGTACGGAAACATCACCCAGCAGTCCGATTCCCTGTTCAAGCAAATGTCGGAACAGCTGAAGCTAGCAGGGCTCGGCTTCGAAGACGTCTTTTTCATGAGAGCCTGCGTGTATCCAGGAAAGGACTCCATAGGAAAGAGTTTCGCTGCCTTCAATTCCGAGTACTCCAAGTACTTCAACAACAGCCAAAACCCAAACCGGCCCACGCGTACCGTGATGTCCACCCCTGGCTACAACTATCGAAACCAGAACATTTCCATTGAATACTATGCTGCGTATCCAGAAATTGATGCCACCACCTTTGAGTCAGCAACCGCTTCCTTCGGCAGCTCGCCTTCCGTGATGGACAATCAGCCGATCGCATCGGCGGGAAAAGCCGTCTCCCCCGACGCTTCCATTCTTTTTCTGGCAGGCAGCATATCTTCCGTGGAAGGGAGCATGAAGGAGCAAGTGGCGTCCGCCATGGATTCGCTGTCATCCCGTCTGGACAGGGCTGGAGCGAGCCTGGAGGACGTTTTTCAGCTTCGTGCCTACATAACCACCTCCGATTCGAAATCCTTGGATAAGCGTATCCAAACATGGGAGACAATGTTCAAGCAATACTTCAAGACCGACCACGCCCCTGCCTTGACCACCCTGCCCGTGGAGTCGATCGTCGGAGGCGGTCTCATCGAAATCGAAGCGAGCGCCGCCATCATGCGCTAGGGAGGCCAGAAGACCGAACGCAGCGCAAACGGATATCGGGATGGCAAAATCGCTTCTGAGCACGATGACCATAGGGGGACGCTCGCTTCCTGGAGATGAGCGCTTTGAAGTGATCGATCCAGCGACGGGGGAAGCCTTCGCCAACGCTCCCATCTGCCACCGCAGCGATCTAGAGGAAGCCATCGGCTCCGCCCAAAAAGCGTTCAAGCACTGGGCCACCTCGGAAAACCTGCGGCGCAACGCGCTGCTGTCCTGCGCGGAGCGCATCGGCGAAATAGAGGAGCAGCTCGCCATGACCATCACGCGCGAGCAGGGCAAGCCACTGGCCGAGGCTCGCAGCGAGGTCCGCTACGCCCAAAGCGTCCTGGAGGAGTACGCCAAGATGCCGCTTCCCGGTTCGGTGCTCGGCCAGAACGAACGCTCACGCACGGTGCTCATCCACAAGCCTTTTGGCGTAGTGGGGCTGATCACGCCCTGGAACTTTCCGATCGGAACCGCGGTGGTGAAGCTGGCCCCGGCCTTGCTCGCCGGAAACTGCGTGATACTCAAGCCGTCTCCCTACGCTCCGCTTTCCCCTCTGCTGCTTGGCAAGGCGCTGCGCAAGACGCTCCCCGCTGGCGTGCTCAACACCGTGTCAGGTGGCGACGAACTGGGATCCCTTATCTCCCGCCACCCTGCGATTCGAAAACTCTCCGTCACCGGCTCCGTATCAACCGGGCAATGCGTGCTGAAAGATTCCGCCGAGGAGCTCAAGTCCGTGACCTTGGAACTCGGAGGCAACGACCCCGCGATCCTGCTTCCGGACGCGCCTGTGGGATCCATCGCGTCCTCGCTGCTCGACGCGGCGTGGAGAAACGCCGGCCAGGTCTGCAGCGCCATCAAACGCGTCTACGTGCACGAGACGAAACAGAGAGAGCTTATACAGGCTCTCTGCAAGGAGGCCATTCGATTCAAGGTGGGAAACGGACTGGATGCGTCCACGCGTATTGGTCCTCTCACTACGCATGACCAGCAGAGAAAGGCTCAGCACCTGTCGTCCCTAGTGGAGTCCTCCTGCGGAACCCTGCTTTGCGAAAAGCTTCCTCCACTCGACGGTGGCTACTTCTTCCCGCCATCCATCGCCACCGGCCTGCCTCAAGACCACCCCCTGGTTCAGGAAGAGCAGTTCTCGCCCATCCTGCCGATCGTAGCCTACCAGACGCTCGATCAAGCCATCGAATGGTCGAACGAGACAAATTTCGGCCTATCCGCTTCCATCTGGACCTCGAACCCAAAACTTGGATACGACATCGCCACCCAACTTGAATGTGGACGAGTGGGCATCAACGGACACAGGCGAGCGGACATCTCCGCGCCCTTCGGTGGAGTGAAGCATTCTGGACTGGGGCGCGAGCTTGGGGAGTGGGGCCTGCTTGGCATGTGCGAGTCGCAGGTCATCAACGTGTTTTCCTGACTGCCTTGACCGGATCCCTCTGCCAAAAAAAGCGCCACCCCAACGGGTGACGCTTCGTTTTCCTACTTAACTGATGAACTAAAACCGGTCGGAACGACACTGCCTCCATGCGGCTCAGGCTAGAACTCGAAGTTGGCCACGAAACGAAGAGGCATAAACTCCATATCGCCTTCGTCGTTCAAAGCCCCTAGACCGAGCACATCCAAGACGGAATCGTTGTCGTCGAGAGCTTCCTGCATGTAGAAACCCGTTTCCACTCCGAGCACCACCGTCTCGGAAGCGCGGTAGTCGAGACCAAATCCGATACCGCCGCTCCACACGGTCGAGTCGTCATAGAAGGCGGCATTGGTCAAAGCCCCTTGGTAGGGATCAACAAACGTCACATCCGGCACCGAGAACGAAGCGGTGATCTCGTCCACCTCCTTGATCCCGAGCTGCACCGAAACGTGAGGCTGCCACTTGCTCTCAGTCACAAAATGGTAGCGAACGCCACCATACAGACCAAGATCGTCGTAGTCGCTAAAGCGGCCGTTGAGCGGTAGACTGTCCGCCACCGTACCCACTCTCAGGATACCCTCGTCCGACTGCATCTGACGAAGCCCGAAGAAATACGACAGAGAGCTGTCCTTCCGATAGATCGCTTCGACCGACAACTCCATGAAATCGCCGTAGACGTCGTCGAAGCTCTTTGCGTCGACATCCACCGGAAGGCTTCCCGGATCGAGTCCCAGCAGAACCGAACCATCAAACGACGGCCCCCTATGCACGTCCCCGCCTGTGGAATACACCGGCCCCCCTTGCACCGAAAACGACCACTGGCCGTCCTGAGCGTGTAAAGTTGAAGTCGCTGCCAACGCCCCTGCGATGGCTAGAATGGATACAGTCGTTTTAAGCATTTTTTCTCCTCCTATCTTAGTTTGTAATATGCCTGAACAACTTCAGACGAAGTGCGGATCCTAATGGACAGCTATTGAACCACGCTTGTTTTGTTCATTTGCATGCAGATTTTTTATAGGCCCCATGCGACAGGGGAACATGCTCGCAGGTCGATGCTGAGGTAGTTCAAAAAAACCGCCCTGGAGAAGGCCTCAAATCCTTGCTCGCTCTGCCTACGGCGCACGGTCTGCTAGCGAACTGCTACACCAAAAAGATGTCTAACTATTCACGCCTTATTCAAATCGGGGCGGCGGCTACCGCATTGTGCTCGCTTTCCATCGCCGCGCCGGAACCTCCCATCTACAACAGCGAAGCGACGCGGCACCCGGAAACCGGATTGCAGGGCATGGTTTCCTCCCGCGAGAAACGAGCCAGCGAAGCAGCGCTCGAAGTTCTGAAAAACGGCGGCAATGCCGTGGACGCCGCCGTCACGCTTGCGTTCGCCATGGCGGTCACCACCCCTCAAGCGGGAAACATCGGCGGAGGGGGGTTCATGATGATCCATTCCGCGGATACAAACGCCACCGTTGCGCTGGACTATCGCGAGAAGGCTCCGCTCGCCGCGACACGCGACATGTACCTCGGCCCCGACGGGGAGGTGGACAAAGAGCTATCCCGCTACAGTCATCTTTCAGCCGGAGTGCCAGGCACGGTGGCCGGACTCTCCGCGGCCTTGGAAAAATACGGTACGATTTCTCTGGCCGAAGCAATCCAGCCAGCGATCAAACTCGCTCGGAATGGCTTTCCGGTGAACGAGGATCTCTACCAATCGCTTAAAACAGGGAAGGAACGCGTGGAAAAGCACGCCCCGCACGCTCTCGCCTACTTCTACGACGACGAAGGCGTCCCTTTCCCACCCGGCCACCTGATTTCGATTCCCGAACTGGCGGATACGCTGGAGCTGATCGCGAAAGAAGGACCCGACGCCTTCTACAAGGGAGCGATCGCGGACCTGATCGTTTCCGATATGGAAAAGCATGGCGGAATCATCACCCATGAGGATCTCGCCCGCTATGAACCCGTATTCAGAAATCCGGTACGCGGCACCTACAAAGGCTACGAAATCGTATCCATGCCTCCGCCCAGCTCGGGCGGCGCCCATATCGTACAGATTCTGAATATTCTGGAGCCCCTCGACCTGCATAGCAAAGGCCACAACAGCGCCGCCTCCATCCATTTGATGGCGGAAGCCATGAAATACGCCTACGCTGACCGATCCAAGCACCTTGGCGACAGCGATTTCAACCCGGTCCCGCTGGAGTGGATCACCTCAAAATCCTACGCCGACACCATTCGCGAAAAGATGAACCTCAACAGGGCCACACCAAGCGTGGACATACTCCCCGGCGAGCCGATTCATGAAGGGTTGGATACGACCCACTTCAGCGTGATGGATCGATATGGAAACGCGGTTTCGAACACCTATACGATCAACTTCACCTTCGGTTCGAAAATCATGCCGCCCGGTACTGGGTTCTTTCTCAACAACGAGATGGATGACTTCTCGTCCAAGCCCGGCGTTCCGAATGCCTACGGGCTGATCGGGGGCGAGTTCAACGCGATCGAAGCTGAAAAGCGCATGCTAAGTTCCATGTCGCCGACCATCGTGCTGAAAGACGGGACGCCGGTCCTGTTGACAGGTAGTCGGGGAGGCAGCCAGATCATCTCCGTTTCGCTTCAAGTGATCCTCAACGTGATCGAACACCAGATGAACATCGCTGAAGCCGTCGCCGCTCCTCGGATACACCACCAGTGGCTTCCCGATACGCTCGGGGTCGAGAAAGGAGTCAGCCCGGACACCATCGCCCTCCTCGAACAGATGGGCTACGAGGTTCGACAAGGCCGAGCCATGGGCACGGCAAACTCCGTGACCTTTGAAGATGGGATCTTCTACGGGGGCTCCGATCCCAGGCGTCCGGACTCCACCGCGATCGGATACTAGAACGCCTTCCGGATGCGACCTAAGTTACAACTGAAACCACCTCAAGGAAACGGCCTTTCCCTACCCTCCTCGCCACACCATAAAAAGCAGCCGCGGCCCCTCCCCCGCGGCTGCTCGAGCTGATCTCGAACCTCGACTTCCCAGACCAAATAGCTATGCATCCACTTCTTAGATACACATTCACCGTATTTGCCGCGACAAGCATTGCGACCGCAACCTTCGCCGACAAATCCGAGAGGACGCCAAGAGACGACTGGAGCGAAGCCCAGTTGCTCGAGCTCGCAAAGGAAGTCCACGACTCCTGCCTGACCATCGACACGCATATGGACGTGCCAATCGTGCTCAAGCGACCGGGCTTCGACATTTCGGACGAGCACAGTTGGCACGACCATGCCAGCCAAGTGGACTTTCCTCGCATGGAAGCGGGGGGAATGGATGGCGGTTTTTTCGTCATCTACGTCGGACAAGGCGAGCTCACCCACGAAGGCCGAGCCAACGCCATCGCGTCGGGATTCGAGATCGCCCGGCTCATCCACGACACAGTCGAGCAGCACAGCGCATTGGCGGCGATCGCGACCAGCTCGGAAGAGGCCTACGCCATTCGCGAAGAAGGAAAGCGCGTGGTATTCATCGGTATTGAAAATGGCTATACGATCGGTCGAAACATCGACTTGCTAAGGGACTACCACCAGCTGGGAGCTCGCTACTTCGGCATAACGCATTCGAGAAACAACGATCTCGCGGACTCCTCCACCGATCCCGACGGAAATCTGCACATGGGGCTCTCCGACCTTGGTCGAGCGGCCGTGGAGGAGTGCAATCGACTCGGCATCATGGTGGACATCTCCCACGCCTCGGACAAGACAGCTTGGGACATCCTTGAGCTCTCGGAAACGCCGATTATCGCCTCCCACAGCGCTTGCTACGCCTGCTGGCCGCATCCGCGAAATCTGAACGACGCGCTGCTCAAGGAAATCGCCGCCCGCGATGGCGTAGTGCAAATGAACATGTTTAGCGCCTACATGATGGAAGTTCCCGAAAACGAGCAACGCAGCGAGGCAATGAAAGCTTGGTTCGAGAAGTACCGTAGTGGAAAAGAGCTTACAGAGGAGGAACAAGTCGCATCGGTGGAGGAATACGTAGCCATCCAGCAGGAGTTTCCCAAACCGCTCAGCACCGTTTCCGCAGTCGTTGATCACATCGACCACATGGTGGAGGTGATGGGCATCGAGCACGTCGGGATCAGCGGCGACTTCGATGGCGGCGGCGGCGTGGAAGGCTCCATGGACATTGGACAAATGATGCCCATCACCGTAGAAATGCTTCGTCGCGGCTACACCGAAGATGAACTCGAGCTCTTCTGGGGCGCCAATGTGATGCGGGTCCTAGACGCTTGTCAGGACTACGCCGAAGCGCTGGCGGCCGAAGAGGCGAAGCAGGAGACCTAGGGCAGGCTCCCTCCGATTCGCTAGTCGATATCCAGCTCCGAGATGAGCCAGCGGTTGTGGCGATAAACCATTCGAGCGGAAAACTCCGAAGTGACGCCTTCGTCGGTTTCGATTCCTCCTTCGATCTCCACTGAAACGCCGCGGAGATTTCGCGAGAAGGCGTAGCCATAGATGTCCCGCGAAACGGACCGGTAGGCGGAGAGCATGCTCTGGTTATCCTTGAAGAGGCGGCGCGTATCCGTGATGGCGCGACGTGAGTCGACGTAGAAGGAAGTCAGCAGCTCGGCCCCGCGCGGCACGTTTTTCTCCAACCCTGCTCTCAAAAAGTAGTCCAGCGTGTTCAGGGCCGCGACGTAAAGCTCGCGCTCGACTCTCCCAGCGCCGCCCGAAGAAGGCTGATCCGAAGGGGGCTGGGCGAAACGCAGAGGCTCGGCTTCGCCTCCTCGCGCGACAGCGCCGAAAGAGAGCATCACCATCAGAATCGAAAAAAGGGCGCGGACAGGACGTTTCATGGGCGGTGGCAGAACGGATTTGCTCTCTGGGCAAAGCAGGAACTGCTCCACCCAAAGGATTTGCAGGCGCATTCGCGACGGCGAAGGGGGACTCAGGCGATCGCGCGGAGGGCTCGTCACCGCCTCAAGCTAACCGTAGGATACCTGCTAAAAGCGATCCGGTTACAGAAATTACGGGAAAAGAAGGGCGAACGTTGACGCTCCTCCTCCGGTTCGATGCCCGCGAGTCCCGCTGAGCGCCGTCGGGGCCGAGACTCGTCGCGGCCACCGCCCGGTTAGAAGCCTATTTCCCAGTGCTTCCGAAACCACCGCTGCCTCGGGAGGTCTCGCTCAGCTCGTCCGCTAGCTGGTAGCTGATGGGTCCGCAATCGGGGAAGACCAGCTGAAACAGACGGGTACCGGCTTCCACCACGAAGGCCTCCGACTTGATGTTGTCCACCGCAGCCATGATTTCCCCGCGATATCCTCCGTCGATGAGGCCGATGGAATTGGACATGCGCAGCGGAGTCTTGGAAATGGAAGATCGGGGGATCAGAAAATAGGCCCTGCCGGAGGCGGGTTCGCAGGAAATGCCGAACTTGATCATGGCCGTTTCGCCAGGCTCCACTCGCATGCTCTCAAGCGTGTAGAGGTCCAGTCCCGCGTCACCTTCGTGAAAGTGGCCGTGGTTCGCATAGCGCGACCGGGCGGCATCGTTTATGGGCTTGACCAGGAGATTCACAGTGCTCATGGCGGGCAGTCAGGCCTGTTTTCCGGCGCGAATCAAGCCCGGGAATGGCCGCATGGTCAAACGCGCAGCCGTTTTCCAGCTCTTACACTTGCGATGCCCGAGCCGACTCCTAGCTTACCCCGAAATGAATCCCTCTGGTTCGAGCAGCTTAGTCATTCCGGACATCCACCAGAATATCCTGTGGACTGAATCCATCCTACAGGCGGAGGCGGACTCGGTCGATCGCATCATCTTCCTAGGCGACTATTTCGACCCGAAACTCCCCTGCGCCGCGACGGCGGAGGAAACGGCGATCTACATCTCCTCGCTCAAGGACAGGTTCCAGGAAAACCGCTTCACCTTCCTCGTTGGAAATCACGATCTTCCCTACCTTTACGATATCCAGCAACACGCCCTAGGAAAACCGGTCTGGAAGAATCCGTATTCCTGCAACGCATACGATCCGGACAATACCAGGGGGATCAGCCAGGCCCTTTCCAAACGTTTTCTGGAATCGCTAGAACCGCTCACCCTCGCTCACGGCTGGCTCATCTCCCATGCCGGCGTGCACGAATACCACCTGGAAAGCTACGAAGGAAGCCCGGAAGAAAGCTTCGCCAGATACCGCGACGAGCTCCGCTCGAAGCTGAAAAGCCTTCCTTCCGATCGCGACGTGGCCCTGGCCGGAGTCGGACCGGCCCGTGGGGGGATCGACGCGTTTGGCGGAGTGACCTGGCTGGATTGGCACGGCGAATTCGAAGACACGCTACCTTGGCCTCAGATCGTAGGGCATACCATCCTGGAGAAACCGGACAGGAACGAGCGTAGCTGGAATCTCGATACACGAGCGGGTCACTACGGAATCCTCAGCGATTCGGATCTGAAAGTGAAGCCCTTCGCGAAGGAGCTCAGCTAGCGCGCCAGATTTCCACGGCGCTTCACCCCAATCGAGCAAACGCAGCTTGCGCGCTCCAGATCGCTAGGAAGCGTTTTCACGAGACTCATCAGCCACTTCGATCAGGAGAGCCCCTAGCGCTCTGGCGAACTCCCCCAGCTCGATTGGCTTGTCTAGAAACCCATCGAAACCCGCTTCGCGGCACTGACGTCTCATTTGATCCGAAAGGTAGGAAGAGGCCGCGATGACGGGCACACGCCGCTCTGACTCCTGAGCCCGCAGGGTCTTCACCACCTGCAAGCCATCCATTTTCGGCATTTTCAAGTCCAGCACCACGGCGTCGAAGCGATGCTGAGCAAGAAGGGACACGGCCTGCTCTCCATTGGCAGCAAACGTCGCCTGGCAACCGAGTCGGTCCAACTCCAGTTCCGCCACCGCCCGGTTGGACTGGTCGTCCTCCGCCACCAGGATTCGCTTGCCGTTGAGCTTCAGAAGACGTTCGTCGGTGAGTTCTGAATTCCGCGACGCTGTCAGCTTCGCGTCGAGAGATTCCATAGGGATTTCGAACCAGAACAGCGAACCGCAAGGATCGAGGGGCTCGCAGCCGATACGGCCGCCCAATTGCTCCACCAGCTGTTTGCAGATGGCGAGTCCCAGTCCAGTGCCTTCATAGCTCCTCTCGGTCACGTCCTCTCCTTGAACGAAAGGATCGAAGATCGATTCAACATCCATTGGCCCTACTCCGATTCCCGTATCCGATACTTGTATACGCAAGACCCCCCCGCTTCCTTCCCCACGGCTCGCCTCCAGAGTGATCGCCCCTTCGTCAGTGAACTTATGAGCGTTGTCGAGGAGATTGATAACCAATTGGCGGATACGCATTTCATCGCCCAGCCAGCAGACCGGCGTGCCATCTTCGATCCGGCAACGAAGGTCGAGACCTTTGGAAACAGCTTTCTGGCTGAAGGCGTCGGTAAGCTCGTCCAACAGCAGATGCAGATCGAACTCCCGAAGGCTAACCTCGCTGGCCTTCCCGCCTTTGCCGGAAAAGGTCAGGATATCGTTGATCAGGCTCAGCAAGTGCGTAGCCGAATTGTGAATCAACGAAAGCATTTTCTTCTGAGAGCCTGTGAGACCTTTCAGCTCCTCCGCAAGCATGCTGGATGGACCTATGATCGCGTTCAAAGGCGTGCGCATCTCGTGACTTATAGTTGCGATGAAGGTGCTCTTGGCGGCGTTTCCGGCCTCGGCCTTCTCGAACATCTCCTTCAGCGAAGCGTTGGCTGCATCCAGTTCCTGGGTACGCTTTTCGACTAGCTCCTTCAGCAAACGGTTTTTTCCCCGCTCCCGCTTCCGAGCCGCTGTCACGATGCCGATCATCATGAAGGCTCCGAATGCCCCGTAGGAAAGGTAAGCGACGCCGGAGCGGTAGAACGGCGGCTCGAGCGAGAACGCCAACTGGGCTTCCGGTCCCGTCCGTCCTCCCTCGTAGCGCACCCGGACCTTGAATTCGTAATCTCCGGCCGCCAAGTTCGCCACTTCGAAACTAGAAACCCCGTCTCGAGAAACCCACCCATCTGTCAAGCCCGATAGAAACACCTCGTAAGCGACCGCTCGCCGCGCCCCGAGGGTCGGAGCAGTGAACAGGAACCGTAGATTCCGGTCTTTGTATGGAAAAGCGAATACCGAATCCTCCGCTCGATCGCTCAAATCAAACAGCGTTTCGGGATTTTCGAGAGACTCTATTCGATAAACCGTAGGCGCCTGGGCTTCACCCTCGTTCAGGGCATATCGTTCATCGTACCTTCCTACGAAATTCACTCCCCGCATCCATATTTCACCTACATCTCCCGGTCGCGCCTTGAGAATCCTCTCATTGTTCACGATGGACAGCGTCACGCTGTCCTTCCAATAGGACCCATCGGCCGAGCGACGCAGCACGCCGTGGCTGGCAGATGCCGGCACCCAAACGTTCCCATCGACATCCTGGCTGCCTTTGGTCGGTCCGTTGAATTCGGAACGAATCATATCCATGACGCCGTTGACTTCTACGAACCTCCCCTGTTCTTCCACCCACTTCACGTAGGGATCGCCATCCTGCGAGAGCAAGGCCTCTCCATCTATTTCCCAAAGATTGATCCAAGAGTTTCCGATTCCGTCCTGCTCCGTGAAGATGCGGGCGCTCAACGCCTCGTTCTTGAGCGACAGCCGGGCCACCTTGCCCAAGCCGTGCTCGATCCAGACGCTCCCGTCGCTCGCAGTCACGTATTCGTAGGACATGCCGCCCGACGGGATCCCTTGCCCCTTGGCCGACCAGCTTCCAGATCGTCTTTCCAACAGAAAATAAGACTCTTGACTGGCGCAGGCCAGCAGCCCGCCACCCTGACCGATGGGCGCGATGAGGTAGGTGTGTTTCGCATCCGCGACCGTCTCGATGCTATCGTCGTCTCGAAGCAAGAATATCCTTCGGTTTCCGGCGCACAGCAGCCCCTCCTCGACGGGATAAATGAAATTGAGCCGATCGGCTTTTGGGACCGGACGCTTCTGAAATCCTTTCAAAGCCCCGCCTCGATAATACTGCGCGGCGTGCAATTCGAAATTTGCGATGACATGCATGCGACCGTCGCGTCTGGCGAAGCGGGGAAACAGCAGCGACTCCCCCACGTACGGCGTGTATTCCGAGATCGGATCCATGAATCGGATACGCGCCACGCTGTCCTCCAAGGCAGCCCAAACGACGCCATCGCTCGTCGGCAGCAGATGACTCGCTTCCGAAAAGCGATAGTCCAGATCGCGACTCATCACTTGCACGAACTCGCCCGCCTCGTTCATCAGAGCGACGCCGAAACCGAGCAGGGAAACGACGATATGCCCATCCTGCAACAATGCCAGATCCTTCACGGTGCTGGCACCGACATCATCGATTTCCGTCGGATAGGCGACCAGCGAGTCGTTCGCCAGTTCAAGCAAGCCATGGTAGTCCGTGCCAAGAATCAGCCGGCCGTCCGGCAGCTCCACATGGGACCGCACAACCCGCATCGAGCTCGGGTCGCCCGCAGGACGTTTCTCCACCCATCGCTCCGCCTCGCGTTTCCACAAGCCGCCCACGGTGTTGAAGAGGAAGAGGTCGCCATCCGCGTCTCGGGCCGCATGCGAGATCCCGAAGTCGCGCCGATGCGTCAGGTGCCGCAGCTCGCCTTTCTCCAGGTCGAAGTACGAAAGATGGCGATAGCCGAATCCGTAAATGCCATCGCCCGCGCTCTGCAGCTTTCGGAAATAGAACATGGAACGCGGCTCCTTCCCCTCCTCCTGAAATACCGGAACGAGACGAAACTGAAAGCCCCGGAGGAATTCGATCTTGTGAAATCCGTATTCAGTTCCTGCGTACAGAACTCCATCTCCGCCCACTACGGTATCCAGCACAGCCCACGTCTTCTCTCCATGGAAGCTTACCTGCCGGTACTGGACCCAGTCGTTGCCGTCGAAGGTGACGAGATCCGTGCCGCTGGCGATGAGCAAGCGGCCCAAACCGTCCTGACGGATGCTGTTGATTCCCTGATGCACGCCCGTCATTTCCGGCTCGAAGACACGAAATGACGGCACCCCGGTCTCCCGAGCATGGAGAGACACGGCTAGAAGGAGGTATAAAACGAGACTACAGCAAAAGGAGGAGCTTCCTTTCATGGGATTGGGCGCAGGGGGGAGAATTGGACGGGCCGCAGCCTAGCGCGAGCACGCGGAACAATCAACCCCCCATCGACCTGAGCCCGACTAAGGCAAAGGCTCGATTCGAGCCGCCCAGCCTCCGCCACCAGCCAGCGAGGCCTTCACCACTTCGCCGGCCTGCACGGTCAGCGTTTCCTTCACGTAATCCGAGGCCACCCGGTTGGCATTGAGCCCGTCCCGAAAAACCACCATGCGATAATCCCCCGGCTCCAGAAAATCGAGCGGGAGGCTCAGATCGCGAGGTTCCCAGTTGGTCATCGCCGCCACGAACCAAGCGTCGCCCCTGCGACGAGCGAGGGCCGCGTATTCGCCGACCTCGCCTGCCAAGGCGACCGTGTCATCGAAATGGGTCGGGATCGAAGCGATGAAGTCGGTGCACTTCTGCTCTTGCCGGTAGGCGGAGGGACTGTCGGAATACATCTGCAGCGGAGACTCGTACATGATGTACATGGCCAGCTGGTGGACGCGCGTACCCTTGCTCATGGGAGCGTTGTTGATGGGAGCGAACTTGTCCTGGGTCACATTGGTCATGGCTCCAGGAGTGTAGTCCATGGGCCCGGCCATCATGCGGATGAACGGGATGCTCACCGCATAGCGCGGGGCGTCCTCGTCAGCCCATTTCACGTTCTCCAGGCCTTTCACCCCTTCGTAGCCGACCACGTTGGGATAGGTGCGCTGCAGGCCGGTGGGGGCGAAGACGCCATGGTAGTCGACCAGCAAGCGATGCTCCGCCGCCTTGGCCGCGATCTCGTAGGTGGAGGCCACCGCCACTTGGTCGTCGCGATCGATGAAGTCGATCTTCAAACCGGCCACTCCCATCTTTTCGTAAAGCGGGAAAACCGTCTCCATGCTTTCCGTCACCGCGAACCAGGACGCCCAGACGATGACGCCCACTCCGCGCTGCTTGCCATAGTCGATGAGCTCCGGCAGGTCCACCTCGGGCGAATAATCGGTCAGGTCGTTCTTATCGGTCCAACCCCAGTCGATGATTATGTACGGGGCGTTGTTTTCCGCGGCGAAATCGATGTAGTGCTTGTAGGTACGGGTGTTCTGACCGGAAACGAAATCGACGCCCCACAGGTTGTAGTCGTTCCACCAATCCCAGGACACCAGGCCGGTCCTGATCCATGAGGTGTCCTCGATGCGGGACGGCGAGGCCAGCTTCTGCACGATGTCGATGTCGAGCAGCTCCTTGTCCTGCTCGCTCACCACCACCACCCGCCAAGGAAAGCTGCGGCTCCCGGAGGTCTTGGCGATGTAGTCGGCCCGCTTCGTGGGGATGACGTTCATCTCCTCGTAGCCGCCCTTTTTCGTTTCCAGAGGATAGCGAGCGAAGACGCCGCTCAACCCCATCCCGGTGTCGTTGAGATCCAAATACATGCCAGGGTAGTCCTCCAAGTCCGCTTCCAGGATCACCGCCTTCTTGCCTTGGCCCACATCGACCAGCATGGGCGTCATGGCGTAGGAGCCCTCCTTCCATTCCGACAGCGGCGTTTCATCGTAGAGCGCCTCGAAAGAGGAGTTGAAAATCTCGCCGCCCCGGTAGTCCCACATGTAGGGGATGAACGCAGGGTGATCCGAAGTGAAATTGAAACGCGCCTCCTCGTCCTTCACCACGATTTCACCATCGCGATCGGTCACGAACCGATAGGCCACCGCTTCATCGTAAACCCGAAACTCCAGGGCGAAGTCGCCTTCGAACTGCAAGGTCAACATCTGGTAGCGGTCAGGCACCACCGCTCGGGTGTAGTTCAGGGTCTCGAAGCGAGTATCGACCTCGTCCCTCAAAGCGGAGGCGAGCTTGGGCGCCTGGCCCAAGACCTCTCCGCCGCCCAGTCGCATCGCAATGCTGGACGGAGCGATGATCGTCTGCCTGTCGTGCTTCAAGGACCAGCGGATCTCGTCGGCCACCTCGACCTGCAACCGCAGCTGCCCGTCAGGCGACGACGCCTCGAAGGGCGAGGAATGATCTAACGCTAAAGCAGTGGAGCTCAAACCGAGCAGGGCAAGCAGTGTGGACTTCATAGGGATAAGGGGGATAGGGGTTCGAAGCGGGCTTGGAAGGAACGGCCGATTGGCATCCTTTCAACAGCCGCGACCTTGAGAGGCAATTCCCCGCATGGCCACACCAAAAAGGCAGGGCTCGAGCGCCGGGCGAGCGGCGCAAGCCCGTTCCGAGAAGCGAAGCGACGCCCGCTTCGCCGCCGCCCAATCGATTCCCCCATCTTTGAAGTTGCCCTGCCGCCAACAACAGTGCACCCGTTCGCATGGACTTCTATTTCGAGTGCTACAGCGAGCTTTCGCTGCAACGTTTCATGGTCTCCGACAAGCCGCGTACCGACGCCTTCGCCGAAGCCATCAAAGAGGTTGTGAAAGGCGGCGAACGCGTGCTGGACATCGGCACCGGGACCGGCTTGCTAGCCATGCTGGCCGCCAAAGCGGGAGCTTCCTCCGTCTACGCGCTCGATCATTCCGACATCGCCAAGGTCGCCAAGGTGGTGGTGGAAAACAACCACCTCGAGGACAAGGTGGAGGTCATCCAAGGGCACGCTTCCGAATTCCAACTCTCCGAGCCCGTGGATCTGATCGTGAGCGAATGGCTAGGCCACTTCGCCTTCGTGGAATCCATGCTGGACGACGTCATCGACTGCCGCGACCAAAACCTCAGCCCCGAGGGCTCCATGCTGCCTTCAGGAGTGGAAGTTCTGCTGGCCCCCATCGACTCGCCTTTGCTCTACGACGACGAAGGCCCCGGCCAATGGATTCCACCAGTGCATGGCATCGATTTCTCCTGCTTGGAGGAGCTGGAGGTCAAACAGGCCATCGCCATCAAGACCACCGTAGCGCCCTACGATCTACTGGCCCCAGGGCAGCCCATCATCTCCGTCGACCTGAAAACCGCCACCAAGGACCATCCCTACCAGGCGGGCGAGGTCTCCTTCACCATGCAACGCGACGGGCGCCTTGACGGCTTCGCGGGCTGGTTCGTGGCCCAGCTTTCCCCTTCGGTGAAATTGGATACCGGACCCGACGCCCCTACCACCCACTGGCAGCAGAGCTTCCTCGCCATCGAACCCTTCGACGTAGCGGAGGGGCAAGTCATCACCGTGCGCTACTACCTCTCCAAACATCCCGCCGACCGCCGCAGCGTCGAGCTGAAGCTCAGCGTCGAAGAGCAGTCCTACAACTACACCATCGGCTAGTCGCAACGTCCCGTGAGCGCCGGCGCCGCATCCAGGGCGAAGAGCATTCTTCTGAGTTGAAAACTGAGGAAAATTGCCTAGAGTGGTCGTATCCTTCAACTCAGATAATTGCCTAACCCACACAAGTATGGATGCCAAAACTCGCGCGATTGTCGCGTACCTCACGATCATCGGCTGGGTGATCGCCCTGATTCAGAACAATCCTAAAGACAAACTTGCTTCCTTCCACCTCCGCCAGATGCTCGGCATCATGCTCCTGGGCCTCGCGTCGGTCGTGATCACCTCGATCCCGCTATTCGGCTGGCTCGTCGGCCTGGTCGGCTATTTCGCCGCATTCATCCTTTGGATCATCGGCTTCATCAACGCCATCAACGGCGAGCAAAAGCCCGTGCCCGGCGCTGGCATCTACTTCCAGGACTGGTTTAAAAACCTCTAGGACGCCACCGGCACCTTTTCTTGAAACACCCCGCCTTCTCGGAGGCGGGGTTCTTTCGTATCCAAATCCCTAGAGCTGCGTTGAACGGCGGGGGGCCGACCCGCCTTTTCCTATCAAGCGATTCGGAGTCATTCCTACTTCAGCCAAGGCTTGCCGAGCGGCAGCACCACGCGACCGAAAACCTGGGTGTAGATGGCGCTGGCCATCATGTAGAGAGCCCCGAAGGCGCAAAACATTAGCTCGTAGCCGGCCACCACCGTCAGGTGAGGATAGCCGAAGTGAGCCAGATCCAGCAGGATAAAACCGATCAGCAGCAAGACAAAGGTCAAGGCCATGGCCGTACTGATGCGCATCGCGGGGATCAGCATGATCACCGTATAGAGGGTGAAGCTCACCAGAAACCAGCCCACGTCCTCTCCATCCGATGGATACACGTCGTACTTGTTGCAGATCAGGATCAGCGCGAAGGCCATCCAGAACGCTCCATAGGCCACGAAAGCGCTGTAGCCGAAATTGTTGCCGCACTTGAACTCCTGAAAACCCGCGATGAACTGAGCGAGCCCGCCGAACAGTATCGCCAAAGCGAATACCGGTCCGATCTCGCACCAGCCCACGTTGTGAAATTGCAGGAGCAATGTTGTGATGCCAAACCCGGCCAGTCCTACCACCGCCGGATTTCCTTGTTGCTTCGTTTCCTCTGACATTGTCGTAATGCGTTTTCCATCCCCAATCAGGGTGGAAGCTGGAAACGCATAGACCCAAGGAAGCGACGCGCAATGCGGACCTACGTATCCGCAAATTTATTACAATTCGAAATGAGCCGTATAAGCGACGAAGCTTCTGGTGGGGCGTGACCGCCGGGCACGCCGCAAGCCCCGTGAGCGCCAAGGCGAAACAGACGCCATCATCGGTCCTGGAAGAGCGGCGGGCCGAGGCCGTACCACCCTACCTCGCGAAACCGAAGCTCCGTTCCACACGACGCCCAGCTAGAGACGGCGCAAGCGCCGTCTCACTTCTTTTTGCGGGCGTCGTCTATCTAAGCGCGTTCGCGCTTGCCGAAATACGGACAACGGCTCCAGTTGGGCCCATAGTCCGTGCGGACCTTGCATCGGTGGGTTGAATCGCAACCCTCGATCGTGCAAGGGGTTTTGAGACCGGTACGGTCATCTTCGTAGAACGCAGCCGAAAGTCTCACGCAACTTTCGATCACACTGCATTGGCGACTGATTCTAGTCTGCTTTATCATCTTTGTTTTGGTTGAAAAAATCTCCGTACCACTTTCGTGAATACGGAGATAAAAATTCATCACAAGGGAAGGTAGCTGACACCCATCAGGTATTTATCAACCGCTCGAGCGGCACCCCTTCCTTCGTTGATGGCCCATACGATGAGACTCTGTCCGCGGCGGGCGTCGCCGGCGGCGAAGACCCCATCCACGCTGGTGGCGTACTTGCCGTACTCCGCCTTCACATTGGAGCGAGGATCGGTCTCCACGCCGAGCTGCTCGATCACCGGTTTCTCCGGACCGAGGAAGCCCATAGCCAGCAGAGCGAGATCCGCTTCGACGATCTTCTCCGAACCCGGAACTTCAGCCGGGATGAACTGGCCTTCGGGATTCTTCTTCCACTCGACGTTCACGGTGCGCAAGGCCTTGAGCTTGCCCTGGTCGTCACCGATAAATTCCTTGGTCATGACCAGGTACTGGCGAGGATCTTCGCCTTGCTTGGCGATGGCTTCCTCCTGTCCGTAGTCCACCTTGAGCACGCGCGGATACTGCGGCCATGGGTTGCCCGGAGCTCGGTCTCCGCTTGGCTGAGGCATGATTTCCAGCTGGATCACGCTTTCGCATTCGTGACGCAGCGATGTACCCACACAGTCAGTACCGGTGTCGCCGCCGCCGATGACCACGACCTTCTTGCCCTTGGCGGAGATGTAGTTTCCGTCCGCATGTTTGCTGTCGAGCAGGCTCTTGGTGTTGGCTCCGAGAAACTCCATGGCGTAGTGCACGCCTTCGAGCTCGCGGCCGGGGATCTCCAAATTGCGCGGCTTGGTAGCGCCGGTGCAGATGACCACCGCATCGTAGTCGTCCTTCAGGCGAGAGGCGGTGATGTCCTTTCCGATCTCCACATTGCAGCGGAACTCGATGCCGGAGTCCTCCATCAGCTTGATGCGACGCAGCACCACTTCCTTCTGCAGCTTCATGTTCGGGATGCCGTACATGAGCAGTCCACCCGGACGATCGGCGCGCTCGTAGACCACCACCTCGTGACCGGCTGTATTCATCTGGTCAGCACAGGCCAAGCCTGCCGGGCCCGAGCCCACCACCGCCACCTTCTTTCCGGTGCGTTTGGCAGGAGGCGTCGGAGTGACCCAGCCTTCGGCGAAACCGCGATCGATGATGGAGACTTCGTGGTGCTTGATGGTGACCGGCTTCTGGTTGATGCCGAGCACGCAAGAGCCTTCGCAAGGGGCCGGACAAACGCGTCCCGTGAATTCCGGGAAGTTGTTGGTCTTGAGCAAGCGACCCAAAGCGTCCTTCCAACGTCCCTTGTACACCAAGTGGTTCCACTCGGGGATGAGGTTGTTGACGGGACAGCCGGCGATGCCGGTGAAGTTGGCCGAATCGCCTGCGTGGCAGAACGGCACGCCGCAGTCCATGCAGCGAGAGGCCTGAGCCTTGATCTCGCTCTCGGGCATTTCCTCGTGCACCTCGTTCCAATCGCCCAGACGGAGGATCGGATCGCGATCCTTGGCGTTGTCTCTATCTACTTCTAAAAATCCGGTAGGTTTTCCCATGGTCCTGAATGATTCTTGGTTTGGGTTATGCCAAGGTGGCGAGGTGCATATCGAAGGCTTTCACCGCGATATCGTATTCGTCTTTATATTCGTTGCTGGAGCGAACCTTGTCCATGTAGCCGAGCATGCGCTCGTAGTCGACCGGCATCACACGCACGAACTTGCCGAGCATGTTGTCCCAATCGCTAAGGATTTCTTCCGCCACATCTGAGCCGGTCTGCGCCTTGTGCTTTTCGATCAAGCCCTTCAGCTCTGCGACTTCCTCTTCGATTTCCACCGCGCCGAGCTTGACCATTTCCATGTTGCACTTGGCCGGGAAGCTGCCGTCGCGGTCCAGCACGTAGGCGATGCCGCCCGACATGCCTGCCGCGAAGTTGCGACCGGTTTCGCCGAGGATCACGGCGCGACCGCCGGTCATGTATTCGCAACCGTGATCGCCGATGCCTTCCACCACGGCCTTGACGCCGGAGTTTCTCACGCAGAAACGTTCGCCCGCCATGCCGCGGATGTAGGCTTCGCCCGCCGTGGCGCCGAAGAAGGCCACGTTGCCGATGATGACGTTTTCGCGAGCGCTGAACTTGGCTTCCTTGTCGGGATAAACCACCAGCGTTCCACCCGAGAGGCCCTTGCCAAAGTAGTCATTGGAATCGCCTTCGAGCTCGAAGCGAACGCCCTTCGCAGTGAAGACGCCAAAGCTCTGGCCCGCGGAGCCCTTGAACTTCACGTTGATGGTGCCATCCGGCAAACCGTCGCCCTTGTAGATCTTTGAAATCTCGTTGGAAAGCATGGCCCCAACCGCGCGGTCCGTATTCACAATCGGATACGAAAGCTCGACGCGTTCGCAATCCGCCAGAGCGGCCGCCGCATCCTTGATGAGCTTGCGGTCCACGATATCGTGGATGAGGTGCTTTTGCTCGATGGTGCAGCAGAGGCTGTCGCCCTCGACCGGGTTTTCGCGGTGGAGAATGGGGGACAGGTCCACGCCCTTGTACTTCCAGTGATCGATATCGTCACGGAACTCGAGGCACTGGCTCTGGCCGACCATCTCGTCGATGGTGCGGAAGCCGAGCTCCGCCATGATCTCGCGAAGGCCTTCCGCCATGAAGGTGAAGAAGTTGACCACGTGCTCGACCTTGCCGCGGTAGCGCTTGCGCAGCTCCCGGTTCTGAGTGGCGACGCCGACCGGGCACGTATTCAGGTGACACTTACGCATCATGATACAGCCTTCGACGATGAGCGCTGCGGTAGCGCAACCCCATTCCTCAGCGCCGAGCAGCGTAGCGATGGCCAAGTCGCGTGGCGTCTTGAGCTGTCCGTCGGTCTGCACCGTGATACGGCTGCGGAGGCGATTGCGAACCAGCGTCTGGTGCGTTTCCGCAAGACCGAGCTCCCAGGGAAGACCGGCGTGCTTGATGGAGCTCAGCGGCGAGGCTCCGGTGCCTCCATCGTATCCAGCGATCAATACAACGTCCGCGTAGCCCTTGCAGACGCCAGCGGCGATGGTGCCGACGCCGGCTTCGGAAACGAGCTTCACATTGACGCGAGCCTCCCTGTTGGCGTTCTTCAAGTCGTAGATCAGCTGGGCCAAATCCTCGATCGAGTAGATATCGTGGTGAGGTGGAGGCGAGATGAGTCCCACGCCCGGAGTCGAGCCACGGGTCTTACCGATCCAAGCGTCGACCTTGTGACCCGGCAGCTGTCCGCCTTCACCGGGCTTGGCGCCTTGAGCCATCTTGATCTGCAATTCGTCCGCGTTGGCCAGGTAGTAGGAGTTGACGCCGAAGCGACCGGATGCGACCTGCTTGATGCGGGACAGCATGGAGTCGCCGTTTTCGTCCGGAGTGAAACGGATCGGGTCTTCGCCGCCTTCACCACTGTTGCTCTTGCCGCCAATGCGATTCATGGCGATGGCGAGCGTGGTGTGGGCTTCCCAAGAAATGGAGCCGAAGGACATGGCGCCGGTGGCGAAGCGCTTGAAGATGTTTTCCGCAGGTTCGACCTCTTCGATCGGGATGCTCTTGCGGTCGGACTTGAACTTCATCAGTCCGCGCAGCGTGAAGGCTTCGCGACTCTGGTCGTCCACGTTGCGAGCGTATTCACGGAACTGATCCACGTTGTTGGTGGCAGTGGAATGCTGCAGCAGACGGATGGTGGTCGGATTGAAGAGGTGACGCTCCCCGTCCTTGCGCCAAGCGTAGTTGCCGCCGGAATCGAGCTCGGGATTCTCCACCAAGTCCGCGTCGTCCTTAAAGCCTGCGCGGTGCTTGGCAATGGCTTCCTTGGCGATCTCGTCGAGGCCGATTCCTTCGATGCGGCTAACGGTGCCGGCGAAGTACTTGTCGATGACCTTCTTGCTGATGCCGAGGGCTTCGAAGATCTGAGCGCCCTGGTAGGACTGCAAGGTGGAGATGCCCATCTTGGAGAAGATCTTCAAGAGGCCGCTGTTCACCGCCTTGGTGAAACGCTTGAGCAAGGTGGCGTCGTCGAAGCTGGCGTCGATCACGCCGCGGTCGCGCAGATCCTGCAGCGACTCGATGGCGAGGTAGGGATTAACTGCAGCCGCGCCGTAGCCGACCAACGTGGCCACGTGGTGCGTTTCCCAAACGTCGCCCGCTTCCACTACGATTTCCGCATCGGCGCGAAGGCCTTCGCGAATCAGGTAGTGGTGGACCGCCGCGGTGGCGAGCAGCGAGGGCACCGGCGCGTGGTCGCTGTCGATGTTGCGGTGAGAGAGAATGATGATCTGGAAGCCTTCCGCCGCCGCGTCCTTGGCGTCTCGGCAGATGCGCTCGAGGGCGCGCTCCAGAGCGCCTTCCTTGCCGTTGACCGGGAAGGTGCAATCGATGCTGCGCGCCTGGAAGTGGTCCACGTCGATGTGCTTGATCTTCAGCAGGTCCTCGCTGGAGAGAACCGGCTGGCGAATCTCGATCTTGTGGCAGTGGCGCGGCGTTTCATCGAGCAGATTCAAGGAACCGCCGATGTAGCTCTGCAGCGACATGACCATCTCCTCGCGGATCGGGTCGATCGGCGGGTTAGTCACCTGAGCGAAGAGCTGCTTGAAGTAGTTGGAAAGGTGCTGCGGCTTGTCCGACAGCACTGCCAGCGGGTTGTCGGCGCCCATGGAACCGAGCGGCTCCTTGGCGGTGCCGACCATGCCAGCGAGGATGAGATTGAGATCCTCTTCGGTGTAGCCGAAGGCCTTCTGGCGGTTGATCAGCTTGTAGTTGCTTTTTGGAACAACGCTGGACTCGGGAATCGGAAGCTCGTCGAGGGCGATCTTGTAGTCCTTGAGCCATTCGCCGTAGGGCTGGCTGGAGCTGACTTCGCGCTTCACCTCCTCGTCCGAAATGATGCGTCCCTGGGCCAGATCCGCGATGAAGATCTTGCCTGGCTGCAAACGGCCCTTCTTGACCACCTTGGCAGGATCGACCTTCAAGCTGCCGGTTTCGGAGCCCATGACCAGCATGTCGTCGTCAGTCACGAGGAAGCGAGACGGGCGCAGGCCGTTGCGGTCGAGAGTGGCGCCGATGACATTGCCATCGGTGAAGGAAATCGATGCCGGGCCATCCCACGGCTCCATGATGCAGGAGTGGTACTCGTAGAAGGCGCGCTTGATTGGGTCCATGTCTTCCTGGGTCTGCCAGGCTTCGGGGATCACCATCATCATCACGTGGGCCAGCGGACGGCCGCTGAGCACCAGCAGCTCGATCACCATGTCAAGATTCGAGGAGTCCGACATGTGGCGGTCGCAGATCGGGTGCAGCATCTTGAGCTCTTCCTTGCTGAAGTTGGAGCTCTCCAGCAGCACCTCGCGGGCCCGCATCCAGTTGATGTTGCCGCGTACGGTGTTGATTTCACCGTTGTGCGAAAGGTAGCGGAACGGCTGGGCCAAGCGCCAGGCTGGGAAGGTGTTGGTGGAGAAGCGAGAGTGGAACATCGCCAAAGCGGAAACCACCTTCTCGTTCTGCAAATCCAGGTAGTACTCGCGCACCTGCGCCGTGGTGAACTGGCCCTTGTAGGTGATGGTGCGAGAGGACATGGAAATGATGTAGAACTCGTCGCCCACCCCGCTCACCGTGTCGCGAGCCATGTGGATAGCGTAGTTGCGAGCCACATACAGCTTGCGCTCGAATTCCTGATTGGTCAGCTCCTCGGGCTTGCCGATGAAGACCTGCTCGATCTTCGGCTCGGTATCGAGGGAGGACTGGCCGAGAGTGGAGTTGTCCTTGGGAACCTCGCGGTAGCAGATCAGCGAAAGTCCGAGCTTTTCCAAGTTGCGATTCAGCAAGGCGCGACACTCCTCGCGCTGGCTTTCGTCAGCCGGGAAAAACACCATGCCCACGCCGTAGGCGCCCGCTTCAGGAAGACGAATGTCGCGCTTGGTGAGCTCCTCGACGAAGAACTCGTGCGGAATCTGGATGAGCAGACCGGCGCCATCGCCACAGCACACGTCGTAGCCCGTGCCGCCGCGGTGCTCCATATTGGTCAGCATGACCAGCGCGTTCTCGATAATCTCGTGGCTCTTGCGGCCCTTCAAATTTGCCACAAATCCGATGCCACAGCTATCGTGCTCCATCTCTGGGCAGTAGAGCCCTTTCACATTCTCGCGATCGCTGATCATAAGCTTAAAGTGTATTCTGTTCCTTAATCGGTTCTCTATCCGTGGGTTAGATAGCGTTTCTGTTTGGTGTATTAGCTGAGGTTAGCGGGGTTATGAATAAAATTTATTAATCCTTAACCAGATTTAGTATTAGTACCGCTAACCTCGCAAGTGAATTTTCATCAGCAAGAGCGCTGGAAGAAGCGCTGCTGCGTCACCATTGAAGCTCGGCTGCGGAGACAGGAATCCCATGGGAAAGGTTCTTTCCGAAATGGGAGCACACAGTCGACGCGACCGAGAAACGGTCAAGAAAGCCCGCTTCTCTGCACAATCAAAACAGTCTCGGCAACCTGAAAAAGCGCCTTTTGCCGCTGCAAGCTGGTCATTTTTCCCTGATTTCGCCCTAAATGTCGCCTATTCCCGCTTTTCCCCAGAGCGCCTCGCTGAGGTTCGTTAGATTTCCTAATAGATCTACGGCAAGGACTTACCGCTAAAACCGTCTCCGACTGGAGGGGCCGAAACGGGGACTCCGAACGAGCGGCGTAAATCGAAAGCTATTTTTTATATAGTTGCGCGCGAATTGCTAAATCCGTCCCCTCCTCCGCCTCAAGGGAATGAAAAAAGCCGTCCGTTTCCGGAACTCGATTTGCTTCGCCCCTGCCTTCCCCGCAGTCGACCGAGAAGCGAGTCGCTCCAACCGCCTCCGAAAAACGGATTCCACAATCCAATCGGCCGAGAAAGCCTAGCCCCCTCTACCCGGGACGTCTCGCCCCTCAACCGTCCCAAGCGCAACGCGACCGGAACCCGGCGAGCAATGCCTTATTGATCAAACAGATACGCAATTCGCTCTACCAAAAACGATCACACCGATATTGCGTCGTAGACCACAACCCTTTCCCAAAGATGGGAATACTTCTCAACGAAGACCTTATGGATCGGGTGAACCTGATACGCGTCCTGCTGTTCGGCCGACTCGAAGTAAAGAATCTCCGACACGGAAAAGCTGTTGTCGACCACATCACGCTTCTCGGTGCTGGCTGGCACGCCGATGTGAATGCCCTTCACTTCGGGAATATCCTTCAGGCTCCTCAGTCCGGCGATGAGCAAGTCTCGATCCTCCATCGAATCAGGCCGTTTCAGCCAAAAGAAAACGTGATGAACAAGTGGATACCGATCGGTGAAGGCTTGAGGGGCCGCGGCCCCAATTCCCCCTAAAGCAGCCACCGAAGCGGCGCTGGCGATGAAGCGTCTTCTATTCTGGGTCTTCATAGGCATAGTGAAAAAAGACTAGCAGATTTCGCCCTGCCGCCAACCTTCAAACGCCACAAGAGCACTCTTTCGAACAACCAGCCTACCCATGCCTCAAACCGCCATCATCGTGGGAGCTAGCTCCGGCATCGGAGAAGCCCTCGCCCGACAACTCGATAGAAACAACTGGCGCGTCATCGCCACGGGCCGTCGAGTCGAACGCCTCGAACACATCTCTCGCGACTGCTCATCGCGCTTCACCTGTCGATCCATGGACGTGCGACGCATCGAGCCTACTCTCCATCTGATTGACGAGCTTTTCCTCAACTTCGCTCCCATCGACCTCGTGATAATAAACAGCGGTGTCGGCTCCACAAATCCCGAGCTGCTCCGGACGAGCGACGAGGAGATGATCGACACCAACGCTCGCTCCTTCGCTCTCATCGCCGCTCACGTCAACAAGCATTTTCTCGCCCAAGGGCGCGGGCACCTCGTTGGCAATACCTCCATCGCTGGCCTTCGCGGCGGCCCAGCCGTCGCCTATGCTGCAAGTAAAGCCTTCGCCTCCAACTACCTCGAAGGCCTCCGCCTCCGGTCGATCGCTGACAAGAACGGCATCCACGTCACCGATATTCGTCCTGGATTCGTGGATACCGAAATGATCGACAAGTCGAAAGCCTTCTGGGTCGCCTCGCCAGAAAAGGCCGCCCGACAGATCCTCAGGGCCATTGCCCGGCGAAAAGGCGTCGCCTACATCACTCGTCGCTGGGCGCTCATCGCCTTTCTGCTTAAAACGCTGCCGGCAGGGGCGCTGGCTCGCCTGCGGTGAGGCCTGAACCCTAGGGATCAGACCGAAATGATGACAAATCTGTCTCTAATTCCATTGAAATACTCCCGCGAGCGCTCACTGTGCCTCGCTATGACTACTTTTTTCTCTCGCAACGCTCTGCCCGCGCTCATCCAAGGCGGCATGGGCATCGCGATCTCCAACTGGCGTCTGGCCCGCTCCGTGGCTCGCCGCGGCCACCTAGGCGTGGTTTCCGGCACCGCCATCGATCGCGTCGTTGCCTGCCGTCTCCAGGAGGGCGATCAGGATGGGCTCGTACGCCAGGCCTTCGACGCCTTCCCCAATCGAGAAATGGCAGACCGCGTCTACGCTCGCTGGCACCGTCCCGAAGGCTTGCCCGAAGCAGGAGCTTACCGCCCGGTTCCGATGTTCAGCGCCGATCCTCCCGCCCATCTGCTGGAGCTTGCGGTGATCGCCTCCTTCACCGAAGTCTGGCTGGCCAAGCGCTCCGCGAGCGGACCGGTCGGCATCAATCTTCTGGAAAAGATCCAGGCTCCCACCCTGCCGCTTCTCTACGGAGCCTTGCTAGCAGGAGTCGACTACGTGCTCATGGGCGCCGGCATTCCTCGAGACATCCCCTCTCACCTCGACGCGCTTTCCCAGCATCAGCCCTGCTCCTTGAAACTGAAGGTTGAGGGCGGCGAAGACGAATCGATCCCCTTCGACCCGAGCCAGTTCGCTTGCCAAGACACTCCCATCCTCCGCCCGAAGTTCCTCGCCATCGTCAGCTCCCACGTTCTGGCCATGTCCCTCGCTCGCTCCGGCGGCGTGGACGGCTTCGTGGTTGAGGGCCCTACCGCCGGCGGACACAACGCCGGTCCACGCGGCTGGTCGCCCGCCGCCAACGACGAGCCAGTCTACGGGCCCAAGGACGCGGTGAGTCTCGAGCGCATCAAAGCCCTCGGCTTGCCGTTTTGGCTCGCTGGCGGACAAGAGGAGCCGGATGCCCTGCAAAGGGCTCGCGAGCTCGGAGCGGCCGGCATCCAGGTGGGCACCGCTTTCGCTTTCTGCTCCGACTCCGGCATGGATCCACGCGTGCGCCTCAAAGCCCTGGCCGCCACGATCTCCGGACAGATCAAAACCCTCACCGAAGGCCGCGGATCGCCCACTGGATTTCCCTTCAAGGTCCTGCCCCTTCCCGGCACCGAGGGCGGTCGGGCCGCAGCGGAACGCATTCGCCAAAGCTGCTTGCACGGCTACCTGCGCAGCGCCTTTCGCAAGGCGGACGGCACTCTCGGCTGGCGCTGTCCCTCCGAGCCCGAGGAACTCTACGTGGCCAAAGGCGGCAAAGCCGAGGACTGTCCCGATCGACGCTGCCTCTGCAACGGCTTGCTGGCCACCGCCGGCTTCCCCCACAAGCTCAAGGAAGGCGGCACCGAGCTGGCCCTCGTCACCACTGGACTGATGGAAAACTTGAAACGCTTCCTCGCCCACGCCGAAGACTACGACGCCAACGCGGTGATCGACTACTTCTGCGGGGCCGAGGCCAAGCTACCGGCCACCGTCTAAAAATACGATTTATATCCCCAAAACAAAGGCGTCGCGCAAGCGGCGCCTTTTGTTTTTTCCACCTTCGAAAGCCGCCAAGCCACCCCTAGCTGACGGCCGGACAACTCGCAACGGCCTCGTCATCGCCCTTGATCAGATTTCGTATCCATTTCTTGGATCCGAAGCGCCAAACGCACAAGAAGACCTTCACGAACTCCTCCGAGTTGATGGCGAGGAAAACCATGTACAGCGGCAGCTTCCAAACGAAGGCCGCCAAATAGGTGAGCACGATGCCCACCGCCCATTGGCAAAAGATGTCGAGACCGAGACAAAACCGCGCATCGCCGCCGCTGCGCAACAACCCCACGATCACCGTCACGTTGATGGAGCGAAATCCGCTCACGAACGCCAGGGCCGACAAGACCTGCAGAGCCTCGCTCAACGTCTCCTCTTCGATGGCCGGATAGAAGCTCAAGATCAAACCGCGACTGCTCCAAATCAACGCGCAGGAAAACACGGCGCACATCATCGACCAGACCAGGAAGGCCTTGCCCTCGCTCCATGCCGCGGAGTAATCCTCCGCTCCCAATCGATGTCCAGTGATGACCGACGCCGCGGTGGCGATGCCGACATAGAGAGCGACGATGATCGACTCGATGGGCGTGATCATCGAGAGCACCGCCAACTGACTCGTGCCCATGCGCCCTACCAGTATGTTATATATCAATACGCCCATCGACCAGACCACGCCATTGACAGCCAGCGGCAGGCTCACCCTCGCCACCTTGCGCCACAATCCGCTTTGCAAACCGAGCTTCAGATCGCTCCAACGACAGGCCAGCGGATTCTTCCTCAAATAGACGAAAGCGATCAGACAGGCCGCCTCCAGCAGAGAACTGATCAGCGTCGCGTAAGCCGCCCCATCGAGGCCGAGAGCGGGAAAACCGCCATGGCCGAAAATCAGCAAGTAGTTCAATAGGACGTTCGACCCAACGCCGATCACGCTCAAGCGCATGCTGATCTTCGCCTGCCCAATGCTGCGCAAGGCCACCGAAAACACAGTGCCCAAGATCAGCGGCAGCGACATCAAGCCCGCAATGCGCAGGTAGGAGCCGCCTAGGGCGATCACTTCCGCGTCCTTGCTCGCCAAGCCCACCATCGCCTCCGGCAAACCGAAGCACAAAGCGATAAACAGCAGCGCGAAGGGCAGACCGAGCAGCAGCGAGATCGCGGTGGAGCGACGGGCTCCCTCCCGACTCTTGGCCCCCCAATGCTGGCTCACGATCACCCCGCCTCCGCTGGCGATGCCAAAAAGCGCCAGATTCATCACGAAGATGATGCGACCGGAAAACCCGACCGCCGCCACCTCGCTGACACCGAGATGGGACGTCATCATGATATCCGCAAGCGAGCGCGACGAAAACATCAGCGTCTGCAAGCACACCGGTATGGCCGTCGCCAGCAAACGCCGAACAAACGCCGGCTCAAAACTCAGTTTCACACTTTCCCAGATCATCCTTAACCGTTCCCTTCCAAACCCCGGTCCGCGACGCGCAGTTTCCAAATCAACCCCGCGAACCCATACGCGCCGAACCACGAGACCGCGGCGACATGGCCCGCAATCTCGCCACAAAAAAAGAAGCCAGACCGAATGCGGACGAGCAAAGCCAGCGGCAAGTCTTTTTGCGGGGAGAGATCGCTCCCATGTAAGAGCGCTCCATGCCGCACAAGCCTACAACGCTGCAGGCTTGTGCGGCATGCGGGCGGCTTTCGTCCTATAGACGACCGACCTTTCTCAGCCGCTTACGCCTCGGCGCGAAGCTTTCCGCGAAGCTGCCGCTCCACCAGAAACGGGGCTATCGGAAGCAGCGAGGCGACGAAATAAAGCGCTCCGCGGGTGAGCGGCCACTTGAAGCGCAGCATAGCGTCGACCAGCAATGCCGCGTAGGCGATGAACAGAATCCCGTGGGCCCAGCCGACGTACTTCACCGCATCCGGCCAGCCGGCCAAGTACTTCAGCGGCATGGCGATGCCGAGCAATACCACGTACGAAACTCCCTCCCAAAACGCGACCTTGCAGAAGCGCTCCAGCCTTTCCCTGTCCTTGGCGTTGTTCATTGGCTCCCGACTCAAAGAGCTGAGCGCCGGAAATCAAGCCAGACCGGATCCGGAGACGGCTATTCGCCGGCCAGCAAGGAGCTGAAGTTCACATCCGCCGCCAGCACCCCCTCGAAGGCGCCGTCCGCCCCGAGGATGGCCCGCGAGACCGTGAAGCAAAAGCTGTCGGTCGCCACGGAGCGATAGATGTCCGACACCGCAGTTGCCTCCCCCCGCCCGTCGCAGGCTCGGCGAAACCAATCGCGACGCGTCCAATCCTTGCCGATCGCTTCCCGCTCCGGCTTGGAGCCGTCGTTTCGTACGTTCGCCGTCTGCTGCACCCCAGAAGCGTCCGTCATGTACATCAGCTCGAAGATGGGAAACTGGTTAACCAGTTCCGCCAGCCTCCGCTCTCGACTGCTCGCGGTGCCGAGACGGATTTCACGATCGCTGGCGATCTGGTCGAAAATGCGAGTGGCTTTCCGATGGGCCTGGATGCGAAAGGTTCCCACCGACAGCAGCAGGTGCTCGCAAAGCTCCCTCACCGCCGAGCCGGACTCCGCCACCCGCATGGCCGAAGCGGAATGCTGCTCCGCGATGGCGGCGATGGAGCCCACCTTGTCGCCAAGAGCCAATATGCTGGCAGAAGACCCGTCACCCCGCTGCGTCGCGTCCAATCCGGCGGCCAGCACCGCCTTCTGAATACAGGATTCGATGGAGGTCACCTTATCTCCCACGCTGGCCGTAGCGCTGGAGGTCCGGCCGGCCAAACTCTCCACCTCCACCGCCACCGCTTCGAAGGCCCGACCAGACTTTCCCGCGTTAGCCGCTTCGATGCCGGCATTGATCGCCAGAATCTTGCTTTGATTGGCCAGCCGTTTGATGGAGTCCACGATCTCGCCAATGCTGCTGGACGAGAGCTTGAGCCCTTCCATGGCCTGTTCGAGCTCCTTGGCCATCTTCTGGGCGTCGTTGGCAATGCGCGTGGCATCCTCCGCCTGACGTTCCGCGCCCGCCGCCATCTCGCTGGCCAGGTCCGCCAGATCAGGAGCCAACTTGGAGAGGGCGATCGACGCCCGGGCGATGTCGGATATGCGACGTTCCTGCAACTCACCGGAAGCCGAAGGCCTGGCCTGGGCGCTCGGAGCCCGCGCCACCGGGCCTTCCTTTACAATCGATGACTTGCTTCTGCTTAACCTATTAAAAATCATAAAACGCTTCGGAGAGCATGGCATGTACCTCGCGCGGCTTTCGCGGGCCATTAGCAGCC
Source organism: Pelagicoccus sp. SDUM812003 (assembly GCF_031127815.1). Taxonomy (NCBI): domain Bacteria; kingdom Pseudomonadati; phylum Verrucomicrobiota; class Opitutia; order Puniceicoccales; family Pelagicoccaceae; genus Pelagicoccus; species Pelagicoccus sp. SDUM812003. Next base: position 150,891 of record NZ_JARXHY010000009.1, read on the forward strand.
TTTTTACAGATCGCCCCACCGATCGCTCAGATTGAATCAGATCGGCACGTTCGAGCGCCGTTCGCCAGCGGCGCAAGCTGCTCAAAAGCCTTCATCGTCATGCAGTTGTCTACGCGAGCTGCGCTCTCGTTTCTTCGAATGCGCCCATCGAAGTGATAGCCTGCTGCAGGCCCGCTAATACCTGCGGCTGTTCTTTGAACAACGGGGCGAACCGGGTTCCTTCACCCCAAACCCAAACAGCAAATGGAATCAGACAACTCTCGAACCATCGGCGGCGAGCGAAAGCTCAGACAGATCGTCAACGCCTCCATGCAAATCAGCGACGCCATGGCGTCGGTCTCTTTCGCCGCGGGCGACACCCGCGAAATCAACGAGCGCATCATGTCGATCACCGCCGCGGTCGAGCAATCCGCTTCCGCCATCGAGGAGATCGCCCAGACCACCGAACGGGCCAGCGCCTTCGCGGGCGAGTGCAAGTCGAACATGGGCGCGGCTCGGCGAGCGTTTCGAGAAACCGAGGAAGCGGTGGGCGAGGTGGCTACGCAGGCCGAGACTAGCCTCCAGCAATCCCTTGCCTTGGAGAAGGAATCCAAGGAGATCAGCGAAATCGTCGACATCATCGCAGGCATCGCCAACCAGACCAAGATGCTTGCCCTCAACGCCAACATCGAGGCCGCACGAGCCGGCGAAGCAGGACGAGGCTTCTCAGTGGTGGCGAGCGAGGTCAAAAACCTCTCTCTGGAAACTCAAGCCGCCACCGAACGCATCGGCCAGACCATCGACCGGATTCAGACCCAGCTGGGACGCATGGTCGCCCGCATGCAAACCACCCAGAAAAGCGCCCTGAAGGGGAAGGCGGCCTTGATCGAAGCGTCCGACATCATCGATGATTCGTGCGACAAGATGTCGGAAATCGCCAGCCAGGCCCAGACCACCGCCGCCAGCGTCACCGAGCAAAGCGCATCGCTCTCCGAAATCACCGAATCGGCGGCTGCCATATCCAGCCTGGCCGACAAGTCGATCGTCAACTCGGAAGCCGCGCTCGACTCGGTCAGCCAAACCGAAAGCATCGTGGAAGAGCTGTTTCAGGAGCTGACCGACATCGATCAGGACCTGCTGGTCCTCTACCGAGCCCAGTCCGACCACTTCATCTGGAAAAAGCACCTGGCGGAGCTGCTGGCCGGCCGATCCGCTCTCAACAGCATGGAGCTGAAGGACTGCCACCAATGCCGACTGGGCAAATGGTACGACAAGGCGAAAGACGATCCGCGCTTCAGCGCCAATCCCGCCTTCAAAACCCTTTTCGATCCACACCACAAAGTGCACGAGCTCGGCCGCGTCGCCACCGAGCGCTACGCCCAGAGCAATCGACGCGGAGCCATCGAGGCGTATCTCGAGCTCGAAAAAGAGAGCCAAGAGGTGGTCCGTCTGCTCGACCAGCTCATTCAGGACACGAAACGATCCAGCTCGCTCGAGCGGTCCTGATTCCGCTTACCCCGCCTCGTACGTCCTGTGAAAGAAACGGAGGGGGTCGCTTTGGCGATCCCCTCTTAAACATTTGCCGAGACTCGTCGGGAAACGAAGCCCGGCTCCGCCTTCCTGTCGGCCTCCCGTACGCGCGAAACGCCGCCGCTAGCAACCAGGCTCCACGATCTCGATCACGTCCTGCTTATTGGGCACCATGCAGAGAAATTCGAAGCCCTTCTCCGCGTCCGCCTTGTAGGAATGCGGCACTCCAGCGGGGATGTAGACCACGTCGCCTTCGCTGATTTGGTAAACCGTTTCTCCGATCACCACCTCGGCGGATCCTTTCAGAATGTATTGCTCGTGCTCCACCGTGTTGGTGTGCAGAGGCATGCCTCCGCCGGGCTCCATCACAAAGCGTCGCAGGGCGAAATGCGGCGCTTGCTCGCTCGAAATCATCACCGAGCGGCAGGTTCCCGCTCCGGCTCCGACTTTTTCCAATGGAAAGCTCTCCGCTCTGCGGACCATCACCTCGTTCGTATCGCTCATGGCTACTCTACTTTCGCTGCTGTTGGAGGAAGCACCCACGGAGGGACTTCCGAAACGTTTCGCCATAGTCTCGCCATTCGAGGGCTGGGCACAATGCTAAAGCCAAGCTTCCCCGTCGTTCGCTTCCGGGATCAATCGACCTTCAACTCCGACCAGAGGTCGTCTGAGCTTCGGGCGCTGGCAAACGCATCCTCGCCCGCATCCCGACCCTTGGGCCTGGAGGAGCGATTCGACGCAGCCGCAGCAGCGGCCGTCTCTCCACCGCGAATCTGATCCGCTCCGATGAGATGGCGGAGCTCGTCCACCGTATCGGTGACCTGACCGAGCTTCTGGCGCAGGGCTCGCGTGGCGCTGGCGGTTTCCTCCGCCGCAGCGGCGTTGCTTTGCGTCACTTGGTCGATGTCGAAGACCGAACTGCGCAGCTGTCCGATGCCTTCGCTCTGCTGCATGCTGGCCTCCGCCACTTGCTCCGCGATGGAATCCACCTGGCGATTGATTTCGACGATGGCCCGCAAGCGCTTCATCACCGCTTCGGTCAGCTCCACGCCTTGCTGGGTCTTGGAAATGGCGTTTTCGATCTTCGCGGTAGTTTCGTTGGCAGCTTGGGCGCTGCGCTGGGCGAGGTTGCGCACCTCGTCCGCCACCACCGCGAACCCCGCTCCGGACTCGCCAGCCCGAGCCGCTTCCACCGCGGCGTTTAGAGCGAGAATGTTCGTCTGGAAAGCGATTTCGTCGATGGTCTTCACGATTTGTCCGATTTCGTCGCTGCTGGTCTTGATGCCGAGCATGGCCTCGGTCATCGCCTCCATTTCACGGGCCCCTTGGTCCGCGGCATCGCGGGCCTGCGAAGTGAGGCGATTTGCCTCCTGGGCGTGAGCGGTGTTTTTCTCGGTCATGGACGCCATCTCCTCCAGCGAGCTGCTGGTTTCCTCCAAGCTCGCCGCTTGCCGACTGGCCCCATCGGCGAGATTGGAACTGGAGTTGGCCAGCTGCTCGGATTCGCTGAGCAAGGAGCGGGAGGTGGCTCGGAGGGATTCCGTGATGCCCCCAAAAGTGGCGTTCAAGGTGCGAGCCACCAGGAAGAGGGCGACGAGCGAAAGGACGGTGCCCGCCCCGCCCAGAACGAGAACCGTCCAGTAGGCAGTGCCAAAGCTCGCGATGAGAGCCTGGCTGGCGGCGCTGGTCTGCTGCAGGTCCAGCACGCCTTGCTCGAGCTGGGTGAAGAAATATAGGGCGGTGAATGCCACCACTCCGGCGGCGCTCATGACGATGGCGAAACCGAGGGCGATCTTTGCTCGTGGGGTGAGTCGGGTCATGGTGTAAAACGGTCGTGGGTTGACGGAGTCCGAGCGTCGAGCGCTCCGGTTGAACCGAGAAGCTGAAAGCCAGCTCCCCCCTCACCTTCGTCTAGAAATCGAGCCCAATTGACCGCGGGCGACGAGGTTTAAACTTTGTTTACGCCTCGTCGCATGGCTCCGCGCCCGAGCCCTACCGGAGTCCCCGGAAGGGACACCCGCACGGCTAGTTCCAGCTCACCAAGTCCTCTTGGGAAAATCGCGAAAGGCCGCTCTGGTTGGAATCGGCTTTCGAGGAGCCGCCGGCGGACGGGCGCGAGGAAGCGGGCTGGCTCCCGCGCCGATTCGACAGCTCCTCCTGCCCGAGGATGCCGTCAATGCTGCGCAGAGCGTCGGCCAGACGCTGCGAGAGCTGGCGCAAGGATTGGGCGTCCTGCTCGTTTCGCTCCGCGTTCGCCGCGGAAGCCTGAGTGACGGCATCGATATCAGTCATGGCTCTAGCCACCTGTCCGAGGCCTTCGCTTTGCTCGCGCGAAGAAACGGTGATGTCTCCCACCAGCTGGTCCACTTGCTTCGAAATGTCGAAAATCTCTTCCAGCTGAGAAGCTACCGCTTCGCTGATCTCCACGCCGCGTCGGCTCCGGGTCACCGCATCGTCGATCTTGGATGCGGTTTCCTGTGCCGCCACCGCGCTGCGTTGAGCGAGATTTCTCACTTCGTCCGCCACCACGGCGAATCCTGCCCCAGCTTCCCCGGCCCGAGCCGCTTCCACCGCGGCGTTGAGAGCGAGGATGTTGGTCTGGAACGCGATCTCGTCGATGGTCTTGAGGATCTGAGCCACGCTGTCGCTCGAAGCGCGAATCTCTTGCATGGCGCGCGTCATGGTCGCGACTTGCTCGGCCCCCTTTTCCGCGATCTGGCGGGCGTTGGAGGAGAGTCGCTTGGCGTTTTCAGCGCTGTCGGCATTGCTCTGCGTGCTGGAGCTGATCTGCTCCAAAGAGGCGGACGTCTCTTCGATGGAAGCCGCCTGTCGACTGGCTCCGCCGGCGAGCTCGCGCGAGGAATCGCTCAGGCGTCCGGTCTGCTCGTCGACCGAAAAAGCAATCTCGCCAAGGTGCTCGGCTATCACCGCCTGCGCCTTCACAAAGCTGCGGTAGCGCTGGGAGATGTAATACGCCGGCAATCCCGTGACCACCACGAATGCGGCATGCAGGGCGACGATTCCCAAGCTCGCCTGGTAGTTAAACAGGCTCTCGGGGGCGATGAAGAAAAACGCCACGTGGTGGATGGCGGTGGTGGCAGCGGCCGCGATCACAGCGGAGCGCGACGCCAATGCGATGATCGCCGCCAAAGACGCGAAGACGTGAAAGTGCATTTCAATCATGCCACGTCCCAAATGGATGAACAGAGCGGAGAAGGAAGTGATGGCGATGCCGATCACCACGGTGGTCAGCAGCGATCCCGGCGCGAACTGCCGAGCCGCGACCGGACCCGCGACAATCAGCGCTCCCATGACCAGAGCAAGGCCCGCTCCCGTGCCAAAAAAGAGGGCTAGCCCGACCGCTACCGGAATGTGGCCGATCAAGGCCAACACCGCGATCTTCTGGGCCCGCACATCGAAGTTTCGTTCAAAATTGGTATCTAAGTTCATATCGTTTAAGCGCTTACAATTGCTTCAATCCAAAAGGGTCCAATCGGGTCCGCAGGCGATCGCTGGTGGGACAGCCATAGACCGGTCGCTCCGGCACCCAGCCGCCCGATCGCAGCGTACGCAGCGTGTCGACGTCGAGAAAACCGCTGGTGGGTCGGGCCATGCCATCGAAATAGGACCCGCTGTAGGCGACTTCGCCATCAGGTCGTAGAATCTGGAAAAACGGCACGCCCTCGGCCCCGTAGCCGGCGCAGAGCGCCTCGGCATCGCCACCGTTGGCCAGAAATCCCGCCTGGCGTAGGCCTTCGAGCGATCCGGGCCTCGCTTCCAGCAACAGCGTTTCCTCAGCGACGTCGCTCAAGGCGCCGCGCCGCTGCAAGTAATCCAACACGCTGCGCGAGCAGGCGCAGCTTTCGCCCAGCACATGCATGATTCTCCATCGCCCATCGAGAGACGAGGAAAGCGGCTGCTTGGCGATCGGCAAACTCGTCAAATGGGCCGCCGAAAAATAGCTCAATGGAATGGAGACCAAGACGATCCACACACCTAGGGCGAACCAAAGCCCCAAGCCTGACTTCGCTCCTTGCCGACGCGTTTTCCCTTTTCCATTCACTCCCATCATAATCGCAGGGAAAACGACTGCGCGCGGCCAGCTGGCGAGCGATTCGTCCCTTCCCAAATCCCAAGACAACATCGGTGAGGAACGATAAGGGTTTAGCGAATTGTTCGTAAAATCCCCCACTATGCTTAGACTCCGCCCTCCCCCGCTGCTTGGCCTTCCTCCAACGGCGATCAGGCGCCGCTAGAAGTAGTTCAACAAAGGGAAACCCATCGGGCTTGAACCTGTCCAAGCTCCTCGCGGGAATCCTGTTACGCAGCTAGCTCGTACTTCGTTCTCGTTCACTTGCTTCCACCCATTCCAACCCTAATCCGCCCATGCGCACGATCGACCGCTCCCTGCTGCTCGCTTCCACCTTCAGCGCCTCAGCTTTCGCCAATCCCGCTCTCACCATCTACAACGATGGTTTCGCCGTAGTGAGGGACTCCCTCGCCATCGACCTAGAACGCGGCGTCAGCACTGTCACCTACAGCGACGCCACCGCCCACCTGGAACCGCAATCCGTAGTGATCCGCGACCCGCAAGGGAGTTTCGACTTCACCGTGCTCGAACAGAACTACCGGGCCGATCCGCTCTCCCAGGCCTTGCTGCTCTCCCTCTTCGAAGGAAAGACCATCGAGTTCGAGCGATACCGAGACGACGAGACCGAAATCGTATCCGGAAAGATCATACGTAGCGGCTACATTCCCCACCAAAACGCCTACGGCCAGTACGGACAAGACTATCGAATTCGCCAGCAAGCCATCATGGGCCAAGGAGGCGGACAGCCCATCATCGAAGTCGACGGCAAGCTGCGCTTCGGCCTCCCCGGAGCGCCCATTTTTCCCTCGCTCGGAGACGACACCATTCTAAAGCCAACGCTTGAATGGAAGATCGAATCTCCTCGTAGTGGAAAATTGGATGCGCAGATCAGCTACATCACCCAAGGCATGGGCTGGATGGCCGACTACAACGTCATCGCTCCGGAGAACTCCGATACGGTCGACTTCGTCGGCTGGATCACCATGGACAACCAAACCGGACGGAGCTTCGAAAACGCCCAAATCAAGCTCATGGCGGGCGACGTGAACAAAGTCGCCAGCGACGGCTATGCGGGAGCCGTTATCGGCGAAATCGCCATGTCGAGAGAAGCCCGCTCGCAACCGGCGGTGGACCAAAAAAGCTTCGACGACTTCCACCTCTACACCCTCCAGCGCCCGACCACCCTGCGCGATCGCGAAACCAAGCAAGTGGAATTCATCCACGCCTCCGGCGTAAACGCCACGCGCGTCTACGTCTACGACGGAGCGTTCATCCCGATGAATCGCTACCACGGATGGAATCAGGAAAGCATCCGCCAGGACGAAGCCTACGGCACCGAGTCCAACCCAAAGGTCTGGATCATGCAGGAAATCGAAAACAGCGAGGAAAACGGCCTCGGCATTCCCTTGCCCAAGGGCAAGACCCGTTTCTATCGCCAAAACGAAGACGACGCGCAGCTGGAGTTCACCGGCGAAAACGTCATCGACCACACGCCGAAGAACGAGCTGCTGCGCATCAACACCGGCAACGCCTTCGACCTGGTTGGCGAGCGCACCCGCGTCCGCTACAACATCGATCATCGAGCCCACTGGGTGGAGGAAGCCTTCGCGATCGAACTCTCCAACCGCAAGGAAGAGCCAGTGACCATCCGCGTCGTGGAACACCTCTACCGCTGGAACAACTGGGAGATCCTCGAAAGCTCCCACCACTACGAAATCGTCGACTCCGACACCATCGCCTTCGAGGCGGAAACGCCAGCCGACGGCAAGACAACGCTCTCCTACGAAGTGAAGTACACCTGGTAGCAGCCGCCCTGGCTCGAGCTTCACTTCCCTACGAAGCGCAACAATCCTGCTTGCCGCTGTCTTAGGGATTCGCGCACCCTAGCCTCCGATCACATGCACATGAGTTTTCGAAAACCTCTCACCATCGCTCTCGCGGCGCTCTGCGCCCTCTCGTCGGCGCCGTTGGCCCTGGCCAAAAAGGCGAAAACCGCCAAATCCAACGCGGAGACGCCCAGCGACCAGTCGCTCGCCTTCTACCTGCTGAAGCAGCTGCAGGAGCGGGAGCAAGCCGCGATGCAAAAGTACGAGACCGCCATCTCGGAAGAGGACGTGGCCCAGATCAAGCGCGAGCTGCAGTCCGTCATCGACGGCTACGACAAGCTCATCACCGACGCCCCCGACTACGCCCCGGCCTACATCGCCTACGGCTTGCTGCTCAACCGCACAGGAAACCGCGAGGCCAGCTACGCCATGTTTCTCAAGGCCGACGAGCTCGACCCCATGGTGCCGGTGGTGAAGAATCAGCTGGGCAACTACATGGCCGAAGAAGGCAAGTACATGGAGGCATACGGCTTCTTTCTCATGGCCCGCGACCTGGCCCCGCAGGAATCCCTCTACTACTACCAGCTGGGAAACCTGCTCCTCGCCTACCGCGACTACTTCATGGACGAGGGACTGTTCGCCGACTACCAGGAAATGGACCGCGCCATCCAAGACAATTTCCGCGAGGCCATGATCTACTCCCCTAGCGACATCTCGCTGAAGATGCGCTACGCCCAGAGCTTCTTCGACATCGAGGATCCAGACTGGATGGCGGCGCTTGAAATCTGGCAGGAGCTCTACGATCAGGCCGGTTCGGAATTCGAAAAACAGATGGTGCGCCTCTACACGGCCCGCGTGCGCTACGAGCTCGGACACCATCGAGCCGCTCGCAAGCTGCTCAAGCAGGTCGACCACCCCAGCCTCGACGAGTCCAAGCAGGTCGTGCTCGACAGCCTGAACGCCAAGTACCCCGAGTAGCGGAAAACGGTCGCTCCCACCAAAGCGCCGCTCCCTCCGCGAACGCCATAGCCGCCTTCCAGCGGAAGGCCCTCCCGCTCACCCTTCTCGTCGCTCATTCGTTTCCAAACGCCGGTTGCCAGATCGACCGGACCACGCCCAGACTCTCCCCCATGCCACCTAAAAAGGTCCTATTTCTCTGCACCGGAAACTACTACCGGAGCCGTTTCGCGGAAGAGCTCTTCAACCACCTCGCCGAGCAGAAGGGACTCGCCATCACCGCCGATTCCGCCGGGCTCAAGGTCGCCGAGTCGCGAACGGTCAACCTGGGCACCTTTTCGAAACACAGCTACACCGCCCTGCAGCGCCGGCGCATCATCCCCCGCAACGATCTGCGCGAGCCACGGCAGCTCGACCCGAGGGAAATCTCTCCCGACACCCTCGCAATCGCCCTGAGCGAAAGCGAGCACCAGCCCATCTTCCAACAGCTGCACCCGGAGCTGCTGGACAGGATCCGCTTTTGGCGGGTGGAAGACCTGAACTTGGAGAGCGCTCAAAACGCCATCGAGCAAATCGAGAGAAACGTGCGACAGCTCATCGACGAACTGTAGCCGCCCCGCCCTCGCGTTTATATCCCCTCGCTTAAGATCTTCGTAAGATCCCGCTTGCTAAACTGGCCGCATGAAGAAAAACGGCTGCATGCGCCTGCTCGTAGTTGAAGACGATCCCCAGCTTCAAAAGAACCTCGCCCAAGGGCTCACCGAGGAGGGCTACAAGGTCGACACCGCCAGCGACGGAGAGGAAGGGCTCTACCACCTTCAGCAATTCGACTACGCCGCAGCTATCCTGGATATCATGCTGCCGAAGCTGGACGGCTGGCAAATCATCGCTCGCATCCGAGACACCAATCCGGTGCCGATCCTCATCCTCACCGCTCGCGACAGCGTCGACGATCGCATCCGCGGCCTCGATAGCGGCGCGGACGACTACCTGCCCAAACCGTTCCATCTGGACGAACTCTACTCGCGCATCAGAGCCTTGATCCGACGCTCCCGAGGCGCCCCCAACCCCGTCCTTTCCCACGGCGACCTGTCGATCGACACCCTCGCCCGCAGCATCACAAAATCCGGCGTCCCCGTTCCGCTCACCAACATCGAGTACTCGATCTCCGAAGCCTTGCTGACGCGACCGGGACAAGTCGTTTCTCGAAGCTTCCTCTACGAAAACCTCTTTGGCGAGGACGACGACAACATCTCGGATTCGCTCTACGTGCACATCTGCAGGTTGCGCAAGAAGCTCGGCAAGGACGTCATAAAGACGCGCCCCGGCCAAGGGTATTACGTGGACTCGGAAAGCTAGGAGCATGCCGCACCGGTCCATACGCTTCCGCATACAGTTCTGGCACAGTCTGCTGCTGGTGGTCATCACCATCGGTCTCTCCCTCTCCTACTACTACTACGAAAAGCAAAACCAGCTGCGCCTGATCGACGTCACCCTGCAAAGCGTCTCGGTGCGCCTTCTGCCCCAGGTCGAAACATTCATCCTGCGGGAGAACCGCGAGCGCTTCCCCCCGCGCCGACCGCCCGGGGATGCCGGTATGGCCAGCCGGCCGGCGCCAAGGCCACGGCTCGATCGCAGACCGGGCATCCAAACCAGCGCTCAGGAGATAGCGGAAGAGCTCAGCGACTTGAACACCATGGTCTACGCCTGGGACCGCGATCTGGAGCAAATCTACCAGTCTCCCAACGCTACGGAGCTTTCCCCCGAACTCGGCAGCTTTTCCGCGGCTCCGGACCGGCCAAACCTCTACACGGTCGATCGTATTCGCTTATTCGTTACGAAAACGCGAATCGGCATGACCATCGGATTCGCCAAGGACATTTCCGAGCACATCGCCGATCTGGCCGCCCTGAGAAAAAAGCTCGTCGCTCTCGACGCGCTCATCATCTTCGCAGGCGTATTCGGCGGCTGGTACCTGACGGGCAGAGCCATCCGACCCATTCAGACGATCAGCGACACGGCCAAAAAGATTGCCGACGGGCAACGCAATCTTCGTATCAGCTCTTCAGATACAGGCTGCGAACTCGAGAGCCTCGCCAAGGTGCTGAACGAAACCTTCTACAAGCTGGACCGATCCTACGCCCAACAAGTCCAATTCACCGCCGACGCGTCGCACGAGCTGAGAACCCCGGTGGCCGCCCTGCTCACCCAGATCCAGCTCGCCCTCTCTCGCGAGCGACGTCAGGAGGAGTACATCGAGCACTTCCAAGCCTGCCAGAATCAGGCCAACCACTTGAAGAACCTGCTCAGCAGCTTGCTCGATCTGGCCCGATCCGATTCCGGAGAGCTCGAGTTTCGCAAGGCCGACTACGACCTGAGCGAGCTGGTGCAGGAGTGCTGCGACTGGCTCGAACCGATCGCTGCGAAAAAGGAGGTGAGCTTCACGAAACGCCTCGCCCCGGTGACCGCTCGCATCGACGGACTGAGAATGGGGCAGGTGCTGACAAACATCCTTTCCAACGCCATACGGTACAGCCCAAACGGAGAGACCATACGAATCGAACTACAGCAGATCGAAGAACGAGCTCGTATCCGGATTTCGGATAACGGTCCCGGAATCCCGGCGTCGGAACGAAGCCGCATCTTCGATCGTTTCGTTCGAGCTTCGAAATCCAGGTCGAGCGCCAGCGGCAACGTCGGACTCGGACTGGCCATCGCCAAAGCCATCGTCGAACAGCACAAGGGCAGCATCCAGGTCGAATCCAGCCAACCCGGAGCCACCTTCATCGTGGAATTCCCGCTATCCTAGCTTACGGTCCGCTTCGAACACCATCGCCGCGTAGCCGATCTCTCTTTCATCCACAGCGGCGAGCAGAGAACTCGCCGTTTCCCTTTCCAAGCCTCGGCCCCAGGCGCCAGGTATGGGATTCTTGCTCTGCAAGGTCGACCCCATGATCACCGACTCGAGATAGTTCGATAGATGAACGTCCAAAGGTTCGAAATGCACGAGGCTCATGCCTTGCTCCTCAAACAGCAAGACCACGTCGCTCACGATCGAGCGATCATAGGTGCCGCCCAGCCATCGCTTCAGCTCGCTGTCCATCGACTGCGGTTCTCGACGGAAATACATGTCAGCCACCAGAATCGAGCCGCTCGGCTTGATCATGCCAGACAGATCCCGAACCACCGACCTGGGATTGCTAACCGTATCCAAAAACCGGTCACAGTAGATCGCATCGAAGGAGTTCTCAGCGAATGGCAAGGACTCAGGCTGCTCCACGAAAAACTGCGTATTGCACCTCAAAGCTTCCAGTTCGCCGCTGGCCCGTATGGCACCGCGCACGGCGCCCGAGCAAGCGTCGACCCCGATCACCTGAGCCCCCGTCCTCATGGCGAGCGTCAAAGCGTTGTCGCCGTCCGAGCAGCCCAGATCAAGCACCCGACTCCTCTCGTTGAAGGAGAAGCGGTCGCAGATCAAGTCCGCGATATGGGTCATTCTGGTTAGAGGAAATATCGCGTTCAGCGAGCAGCCTCTCTTTTGGTGGCGGCGCCTGAGGTCCGGCGCGTCGGCAGTGAGCATTTGTTTCATTTCAGAGTTCCAGGTTGAAGGCGTTGGCGAGATCTTCAGCTTTCGATCGTCCTGCCCAGCCTAGCAAAACGGGACTTTACGCCCATCTTAAGCTCCCGGCTTTCGCAGCCTTTTTACAAGCTCCGCAGGCCCAGCCCCCTCCTAAAATTCAATACACTCTTGTCATCAATCCGCTTTCCGCGCTTCGTGTGACGCGCAAACCACTTCACGAATCATGAGCGAAGCGAAAAAACCAGTACTCCTCGTCATCCGCGACGGATGGGGCAGCAACCACAACGCCGACCAAGACGGCTACAACGCCGTCAAGCTGGCGAACACCCCCGTCTCCGATATGCTGAGCGCCGAGTGGCCCCGCACCGAGCTGGCCGCATGCGGTCTCGATGTCGGCGTGCCAGAGGGCATCATGGGCAATTCCGAAGTCGGCCACCAGAACATCGGGGCCGGCCGCATCGTGGACCAGGAGATCGTGCGCATCACCAAAGCCTTCAAGGACGGCGCCGTCACCGGCAACAAGGCCCTCGAAGGCGCCTTCTCCAAAGCCAAGTCCGGCGGCAAGCTGCACTATATGGGCATCGCCTCCGACGCTGGCGTGCACGGCTTGCTCGAGCACCTCTACGGGCTGGTGGAAGAAGCCAAGAAGGCCGGCGTCGAGGAGGTCTACGTTCACCTCTTCACCGACGGCCGCGACACCCCGCCGCACTCCGGCAAGGGATTCGCCGAACAGTGCGAAGCGAAACTCAAGGAGATCGGCATCGGAAAAATCGCTTCCGTCTGCGGCCGCTTCTGGTGCATGGACCGCGACGAGCGCTGGGACCGCGTGGGCAAGGCCTACAACATGCTCACCGGCAAGGAAGGCGACAAAGCGAAGTCCGCCCCGGAAGCCATCCAGGCCTACTACGACAACCCCACTTCCGACTCCAACATCGGCGACGAGTTCGTAGCTCCGACCTGGATCGTAGACGAAAACGACCAGCCCATCGCCACTATCGGCAACGGCGACGCAGTGGTCTTCTACAACTACCGCGGCGACCGTCCGCGCGAATTGGCCAAGGCGTTCATCCAGGATGACTTCGATGGCTTCGATCGAGGCGAAAAGCTGGACCTCTTCTTCGTGGCCATGACCGAATGGCAGAAGGGCCTCTGCGAAAACGTGGTGTTCTACAAGCCGGAGAAAATGAAGAACGTGCTCGGCGCCTACCTCGCCGATAAGGGCCTCACCCAGTTCCGCTCCGCCGAAACGGAAAAGTTCCCCCACGTCACCTTCTTCTTCAACGACTACCGTGAAGAGCCCTTCCCGGGCGAAGATCGCGGCATGGCCAAGTCCCCCAAGGTCCCGACCTACGACCAGGCCCCGGAAATGTCCGCCAGCGAAGTCACCGAACTGGTCAAGGACGCCATTCTCTCCGGCAAATACGACTTCATTCTGGTCAACTACGCCAACCCCGACATGGTCGGCCACACCGGCAACCTGGAAGCGGTCAAGAAGGCCTGCGCCACGGTCGACGAAGGCATCGGCATCCTGCTGGAAGCCATCGACAAGATGGGCGGCAAGGCCCTCATCACCGCCGACCACGGCAACGCGGATCAGCTCTGGGACAACACCGTGGACGGTCCTCACACCGCCCACACCCTCAACCCGGTGGAAGCCGTGGTCTACGGCGAAGGCCTCAAAGGCAAGGAGCTGGTCAACGACAACAATCGTCGCCTCGCCGACATCGCTCCGACCATCCTCGCCATGATGGGCCTAGAAAAGCCCGCCGAAATGACCGGCATCAACCTCATCAAGGACTAAACGGTGGCGCGAGACCTCCGGGCTCGCGCGTCCCCCAAGGTAGCGGCCGCCATCTCGGCCGCCACAAACCAATTTCCCAAGCGGCGACGAGCTCCCAGCTCGCGCCGCTTTTTTCTACCCAACTTTCTCACTCTTACTCATACTCCTCCCCAAATCCGATACCCCACGCCCCAAGATGCCCCGACTTCTGGCCCTCCTCACCGTTCTCCTATTCTCTCACCCCTCTCCCCACCTTCCCGCCGGCGAACCGCCCCCGCCCGAGCCTAAATTTCAACCAGCCGACGAGCTCTCCCGCGAGGAATGGCGGGCCGCTCACGATCGCTGGCAAGCCGAGCACGACGCTTGGGAAAACCAGCTAACCGCCCAGCAAGTCATCGAATTGCAGAAAGCGAAACGGGCCGAAAACTCCGCCGAACAGGAAGGCTCCATCCGAAACCAAAGCCTCCCCACCGCCGCCAGCGACTACGATTGGCGAGTCGAAGCAGAAAAACGCAAACTCTCCTCCGCCCTCCTCGACAGCCTCGAAAACCACCAGCTGGCCTACGGCGATTCCTGCCGCCAGTCCTTCGCCCCCTATCTCAGCGGCCCAGTCTTCATCACCAGCGATTCCCTGCTCAACGCCTTCCATGTCCTCTTCGAAGACTCCTTCCGCGAGCTCGAGCTTCGTCGGGCCGAATCCTTTCGCGGCCGACTCGCCGCCGTCCTCGCCGCCGCCCGCTCCGCCCTCACCACCGCCTTCAGCGAACGGTTGCCTGGCGAAGCCATGCCCGCCGATCGCTTCGAAGCTGCCTTCTCCCAAGTCGAACTCGCCCTCGGTCCGGCCCTGATCCTCATGGGCGAACCGCTAGAGAGCTTTTCCGAAATCCACCGGCAGGAAATCGCCGCCCAAGTCCAGCTCATCACCCAAGCCGACTCCCAAATCCTCCCGTCTTGGCTTGCTCCCGCCGACCCCGAGTCCCTATTGGCCATCGACTATCGACGCTGCAGACCCGTCGGATTCTACGCCGACTCGCCCCGCCTGCAAAACTACTTCCGGGCCCTGCGTTGGCTGCAAATGCTGCCGTTTCGAGCCAGTCGCGAACACGAATTCGACGCCATGGCCCTACTGGCCATCGCTTGCGATGAGAGCAAGCAGGAGGGCGCCTTCGCTCGCTACACTCAGCTGCTCGGCCGAGGAGACGATCCCACCATGATCGAGCTGGGCAAGCTCTTGGACTTCGTCTCCCCACGCAGCTGGCGAACCTTCGACTGCCGCCGCCCGGAGGTTCGCAAGCGCGTCTCCCTCAAGCTCATCCAGGACGGCTACTACCGAATCAATTCCGACCTGCGAGCCAAGACCACCGTGGTAGACGCCTTCCCAAAACTGGTCTTCCGAATCGTTTCTACCGCCGCCCTCCCCGACGCCATCACCTTCCAGGAGATGCTGGACCAGGACCTTGCCCCCTCCGGTCTCGCCGTCGCCGCCTGGCTCGGTTCCGAGTATGCTCTGGAAAACCTCGCTCCCGCGGAGCGAAGCTTCATCGAGGCCAACCCCAAGCCCGCCCAAGACCCCTTCGATCACTACGACCGCTACCGCAGCGCCAAGCTCTACCCACGCTACCTGGACGTTCTCAGCACCCTCTTCATCCCGGCCGCCCCAGAAGCGCCAGACTTCATGCGCCGCGAGGCTTGGGCCGCTAAAAGCTGCCAAAGCGCTCTCGGCTCATGGGCCCAAATGCGCCACACCTTCACCCTACAGGCGAAGATGACACAGCACTACCTCGGCCTAGCCCTGGTCCCACCCGGCTTCGTCGAGCCGAACCCCGAGTTCTTCGCCCGCATGGCCCGCCTGATCGAAACCTCCCACAACGCCCTCGAAGCGGAAAAGTGTTTCCAGCCATCGCGCTGGGAGGAATCGGACCGGCTTCGTGAGCTGGCGTTATTTCTGCAAAAACCTCACATCGTCGCTCCCGCCATCGTCAAGCTTCTCGGATTTGACTCCTCATGGGAGGATTTTCTGGAAATGCAATCGGTTGCCGAAGCCGTCTCCGATCCCTCGATCGTTCCCTCTAGCGGGCTCGATGACGACGACCCCGACTACCAAGCAAAGCGCCTGCGGGCCATCGAAATCCTGGAAGCGAAAGCCGAGGCCATCGAGAGCGGGGCCACCAGTATTCCTCAGCAAAGGTCCATCCTCGAAGACCGTTGGGAAAAACTCGCCAAAATCGCCCGCCAGCTGGAGAGCCTCGCCCATAAGCAACTTCGCCAGCTGCCGTGGAGCCATGCCGAGGAAGCCTTCCTCAAAGAATACGGCGAAAAGCTGGCCTACGTGATGGGCTATTTCGGAAACTCCTGGCTCACTCCCCGCGACGACGCCCCACGCTGGGCGGAAGTGGTCGGCTATCCCGAGCGACAACGCTCTCTCTCCGCCGCCGTCGGTCGCCCGCGTACCTTCTACGTGCTCTACCCTTGGCAAGGCTTGGAGATCCTCTGCCAAGGCTCCGTCATGCAGTACTACGAGTTCGAGACCGATACCACTCTCACCGATCAGGAGTGGAAGACCCGTCTCGACTCTCCCAACGCCCCTGTCCTACCAGAATGGATACAGCCATACGCCTCCACGCCAGCTGCGCCACCGCCTGACCCGCACTGATCCACTTCGCAGCGAAACCGATTCAGATCCCCAGTTTCGCAGCCATGAAGCTGAAATCGAAATTCGTGAAGAAGGGCTAGGGAGCTCCCTTTTCATCCAGCCGAAGCTCCATCTGAATATCGGCACGAGCATAGGGAGACGGGCCGCCGTCTACCTCTACGAATCCAAGTTTTCGATACAGGCTGATAGCTGGGACAAGCGAACGATTGCTCTCTAGATAGATCCTCGACGCACCTAGCTCCTTCGCTCGCTCGATCGCCGCTAGGCCCAGCTTCTTGCCAAGCCCGAACCCGCGGGCCCTCGGAGCGACTGCCATCTTAGCCATTTCCAAGCACCCTTCTCCATGCGGCACCAGAGCGCAGGTTCCCAGGCATTCGCCATCCACCAGAGCGAAAAGGATGTCTCCCCCTTTCTCGACGATGCTCTGTTCCGGGTTCAACAGCTGCCGCCGATCAGATTCCTCCAAAGTGAAATACCGCGTGATCCATTCCTCGTTCAACCGGTAGAAATCGTCCGCAAGCTCCCGACGGTAGGTCACGATCTCAACGCTTTCGCTCTCCCGTCTCGCCTTCTCCTCCTGGACTCGCTGGAAAAGCGAACGCTTCGACAGCGCTCGCTCGCAATCGCAGATCGCCTGCCACAGATCGAAGTCCGACTCCGCCACCAACTCCGCCGCGACCTTGCCCACATCCGTCAATTGACGCTGCAAAGCCGGTCCGTGGGATCGCCCTTTCTCAGTCAGCGAGAGGAAAGACTTGCGCGTATCCCGCCGCCCTTTCTCCGAGCTGACAAACCCGGCTTTCTCCATCTCCTTGGCGATCTGGCTCACCGAAGCATGACTCTGGCCCACGCGCTCCGCGATCGCCGATACCGACTCGCTTCCCCCCTCCTTTAACACGTAGTAGACCGGAAACCAACGCGGCTGAATCGCCGACCCATACAGCCGATAGACCTCCGCCGCATCCTCCGCCAGACGATCCCCCAGTCGCCGCAAGCGACTCCCCAACGAACACACCCCAAGCTGGTCGTAGAATTCCATAACTATTTACGTAAGCGCTTACCTTTCTGGAAATCAATCCCGGAATCGCGCCTCGAAACCGGGATTTTGATCGTCCCGAAATGGGGACAGGGCTTTCGACCGACTCACGGCCGAAAGAAAAACGAATTTTTTATCCACTGGATACCAGGCACTTAAGCACTCCGCCCCAATCTCTGGCACGGACGTTGTTTAGGCACAGGCCACACCGTCAACGCGAACTCTCAAAACGAAAAAACCATCATGATCCTCATCGTCATCTATTCCGTCCTCGTTCTCAGCGCTCTGGTCTCCTCCCTCTTCATCTGAGTCAAAGCCGACTTGCCAATCCGTTTCGTAGTTTCATTTCCACTACATCCCCTCCTCCAGATATGACACGCTTCACCAAGACCTTCCCCATCCTCTGCTTCATCGGCCTTTCCTACGGCCTCTCCTGGCTGTGCTGGCTGCCGATCCGAGACAAGATCCAGTCCAACCCCTTCGAGTCCGAGCCTTGGGTATTCATTCTCCTACTACTGGGCGGCTACGGCCCTAGCGTAGCTGCCTTGATCCTAGCCAGTCTCGATGGCGGAGCGAGCAAGGTGGTCGCCCTCCTGAAGAAGTTCGCCATCTTCAAGGTCGGCTTTCGCTGGTACGCGGTCGCACTACTCTACGGTCCTCTGGCCATGGCCATCAGCGTAGGTATTTACGCCGCTACGGGCGGAACCATCGGCTACGTTCACTACCCGGCCTTCCTCTTCATCCCGGTCATGTTCGTAGCGGCCTCCATCTTCGGACCGCTGGCGGAGGAGTTGGGCTTTCGCGGCTACGCCCTGCCGCTACTCTACGAGCGATACGGCTTCTTCCTCAGCAGCGTAGCCCTAGGCGCCATACACACCTTCTGGCATACGCCTTTGTTCTGGTCCGCCGAGGGCTCGGGCGTAAGCGGGGCCCCAGTTACCCTGGCTTCGGTGGGACTTTACTTCTTAACCACCACCTCGCTGAGCTTCATCTTCACTTGGGTGTTCAAGAACACCCGTGGCAGCGTCTTCCTCGCGTTTCTCGTTCATCTAAGCGCCAACGGCAGCAACATCGCTCGCGGCTTCATTCTTCCGGAACTCGACGATGCTGCGGCTCGCCTGATCAACGACTATCGAGCCTTCGTGCTGCTCGCCATGGTCGTTTGCGGCGCCGCCTTCATCCGCATCGTTTCAACTCGCTCCCGCTAGGATTTCAACGACCACCTGGACAAGCGGCCTTTCCCGTTGCGACTCTGGAAAGGTCGTGCCAGAAACGGTGTTTCAACGATTGAACAACCATGCTCTTTTCTAAAACGCCCTTTCCGACATCCCTTGCCCTCCTCGCCGCCGGCGCCCTTGCCGCGCTGCCTCTCGCCCATTGCCAGGAAACGATCGCTCTGAAGAGCGTGTACCAAAACGCCTTCAAGGTCGGCGCCGCCGTCAACGACTCCATCGTCTCCGGAGAAGCCCCTCGACTCCAGCAGATCGCTCTCGCTCAGTTCAACACCATCACCCTGGAAAACGACCTCAAGGCGGAACAGGTCAATCCCGAGCCGGGCGTCTTCAACTGGGGGCCCGCAGACGCCTTCGTGGAGTTTGGCGAGAAACATGACCTCTTCATCGTCGGCCACACCCTGGTTTGGCACAACCAAACACCGTCATGGTTTTTCCATGACAAAGACGGAAACCCGAATACGCCCGACGCCCAGAAAGAACGCATGCGCCAGCACATTGAGACCGTAGCCAGCCGCTACGCCGGACGCATCGACGCTTGGGACGTGGTCAACGAGGTGATCGCCGACGATGGCTCCTACCGCCCCACCACTTGGGTAAACAGCATCGGCGATGGCGACGAGCTGGTGAAACTCGCCTTCAAATACGCCTCCGAATACGCCCCGGACGCGGAGCTCTACTACAACGACTTCAACGCCTGGCGCCCAGCCAAGCGGGACGGCATCGTGCGCATGGTCAAGATGCTGCAGGCCGAGGGCATCCGCATCGACGGCGTCGGCATCCAAGCCCACTGGGGACTGAACTTCCCGAAAAACCAGTACATCGAAGAGGCCATCGACGCCTACGCCGCCCTCGGGGTGAAAGTCATGATCACCGAGCTCGACGTCGATGTGCTCCCGCTCACCCGCGAAGGACAGATAATCGGCACCGGCATGTTCCACCCTCAGTTCCAGCTGGAGGAGTTCAAGGAATACCTCGACCCTTACCCAAATGGGCTTCCGGCCGAGATCGAAGGCGCCCTCGCCCATCGCTACGCGGAGCTTTTCGAAATCTTCTACCGCAAGCGTGACAGCATCGACCGAGTTACCCTGTGGGGAGTGCACGACCCGATGTCGTGGAAAAACGGATACCCTATCCCAGGGCGCACCAACTATCCACTGCTTTGGGATCGCGACCTCCAGCCCAAGCCGGCCTTCTTCTCCGTCGCCAGCGTGCCCTACGCGCTTTCCGAGGCTCCCTAGCCGCAGGCCCGGTGCAGCTTGCAGCGCCCGGACTGGGCGTTCGTGCGTTCTGCAGCGAAGGCACGCAGAATAGGACGCTAAACCTAGCTGGCGCAGAATCTGAAAGCTAGGGATCATGCTTAACAAACCACAAACCCGTCGGGCAACCGCCGCCGCGGCGCTGGCCTTCGCTTCGCTACTGGGCCTGCCGACTGACTTGAGCGCCCAACGCGACCCCTCAAATGCCGTCACCTTCGCCCTCTCCATCGAAAACGACGTCTTTTCAGGGACCGACCGCAACTACACCAACGGGACCAAGCTCTCGTGGGACTTCGCAGAGGCCGGCACCTACCGGGATATCGAGCAGCTCCCAGGCTGGGTCCAGCTGCTCGCCAGCAAGAAGCCTAGCACGCTGGAGGACTCGATCGGCTTCGGAGCCACCCTTTCCGTAGGCCAAAACATCTACACTCCGAAAAACAAGGAAGCTACCGAACTCATTCGCGACGATCGCCCCTACGCAGGGTGGACCTACCTGAGCCTGGCGCTGCGGGAGCGGCGCGGCCTCACCACCGACACCCTGGAGCTCACCCTCGGACTGGTCGGTCCCGACTCCTACGCGGAAGACATTCAAAACTGGATACACGAGAAGATCGGCTCAACCATCGCCAACGGCTGGGACAATCAGCTGAAAAACGAGTTCGGCGGCATCGTCGCTTGGCGCCGAGATAGCGAGCTGTTTCGAATCCCCGAGTCGCAGACCGGTTGGGGAGCTGACCTCAATTCGTCGTTCGGCCTGGCGGCAGGCACCATCCAGTCCTACGTCCATGCGGGCGGAAACCTGCGCTTTGGATACAACCGCGGAGCTCCCGCCGCGCCACCGCGTATCCGCCCTGGCGTTACATCCCCCTTTCCCGCCAGCGAAAACGATCCGCGCCTCAATCGCGACCTGAACCGATCCGGCTTCTTCCTCACCTTCGGCGCCGAGGGACGCTACGTCGCCCAGAACATTTTCATCGAGGGCAACACCTGGGCCGACAGCCATGGACTCGAAGAGCACGAGTACGTGAGCGACGTGTACGGCGGGGCGACCCTGATCGCGGGCGACTGGACCTTCAGCTACGTCTACACCATTCGAAGCGAGGAATTTGTCGGCCAGGAAGATCCGCACGAATTCGGCGGCATCACTATCGCCCGCACCTTTTAGCGAGCTCTTCTGATCAAACACGAGCTGCTCGGCAAACTGGCGCTACCCGTGCTCGCTGGACGTCTTTCAAAAAAAGATGTCTATGAAACGCCGAGAATGGATCAAAAGCGCCGCCATCGCCAGTGGCGCCCTGGCTTTGCCCGCAAACATGCGAGCAAAGCCCAACTACGCCCCTCTGGGGACTGCTTCGCCCAGCGATAGCACGCACGGATACATCAACCTAAGCATCAACGAAAACCAGTGGGGACCCTCGCCCAAGGCCCGGGAGGCCATGGCGAAAGCGGTGTCTTATGCTCATGAATACCCAGCGGTTCCCCTGAGGAAACTGCGCGAGGAGATCGCCGAGCGCGAAGGCGTGGAGCCAAGTCAAGTCCTCGTCGGCGCCGGGTCCTCCGACCTGCTCAAGGCGGCGTCCTACGTGTACGGCCTGGCGGGCGGCTCCATCCTCTCCTCCGATCCGACCTTCGGCGACCTGCTTCGCTGGGCGGAGCCGCACGGCACCGAAGTGATTCGCATCCCTTGGAACGACGCCCACTCCCCAGACCTGCCCGCCTTGACGAAAGCGCTGCGCTCCGACACCGGCCTGGTCTACGTCTGCAACCCCGAAAATCCCGCCGGCACCGTGCTCGATGCGAAGACGCTGCAAGCCTTCTGCGAGCAAACCTCGGCCAAGTGCCCAGTGTTCGTGGACGAGGCCTACATCGATTTCGCCGCCGAGGCGGACTCCCTCACCATGATGGGACTGGTTCGCGACGGCCTGCCCATCATCGTCAGCCGCACCTTCTCCAAAGCTCACGGACTTGGCGGCATGCGCGCTGGCTACGCCGTCACCACTCCCGAAATCGCCGAGACCCTCAAGGAAGCCTACGTGCATGGCGTGGTCTGCGGAGCCTCGCACGTCTCCATCGAAGGGGCCCGGGCCGCCTACGCGGATACCAAGTGGCTGGAACACGTGCGTTCCGAAACCGCCAAGGTTCGCGCCTCGTTCGCCGCCTTCCTGGACAGCATCGGACAGCCCTACATCCCGTCCCGCACCACCTTCATGCTGATGCCGGTCAAGGGAGACTCGGAGGCGCTCGCCAGCACCCTTTTCAGCGCCACCAAGGTGCGCATCAGCCCACGCTTCATCCAAGGGCAAAACTACCTGCGCATCAGCCTTGGCAGCCCCGAACAGATGGCCGTCCTGCAAACCGGACTCAAGCTCGTGCTGGGCGCCACCTAGGCGAGCCCGCGCCTCCCTCGCCAGGCCTGGCTCGAGCCGGCGCTCGAGCCGTTTTGCTGCTCGATTGGAAAGTCCACGCTTGATTCCCCGCCATTCCCCTCCATTAGCGGTGCACACGACCCTGGCTCCTCGCCTCGGTTCTTGTTCGAACTGCACCAATCCAGCACGATGATTACGCTACAAAACCTGACCCTCCAGTACGGAGACCGCTTTATCTATCGAGACATCTCGGGCACCATCGAAGCTCAGGATCGCATCGGGCTGGTCGGCAGCAACGGGGCAGGCAAGTCCACCCTGCTCAAAGTTCTCTGCGGAAAAGAGGAGGTCAACAAGGGCCAGGTGGAAACCGCCAACCACGTGACCTTCGGCTACCTGCCACAGGATGGCATCGAGTTCCACGGAAAATCCCTCTTCAAGGAAACGGAATCCGCCTTCGACGACGTGCTTTCGCTCAAGGACAAGATCGCTGAGGCCGAGACGCGTCTCGACGAATTGGATACAAGTTCCGACGAGTTCTACGAGGTGCTCGAGCAGATCGGGGCATGGGAACACCGCCTGGAGGAACTGGACGTGGCGAAGCTTCCGTCGCAGATCGAATCCGTGCTGCTGGGGCTTGGCTTTTCCACCGCGGACATGAAGCGGCAGACCGAGGAGTTTTCCGGCGGCTGGCAAATGCGCATCGCCCTAGCCAAACTGCTCCTGCGCAATCCCTCCATCCTGCTGCTGGACGAGCCGACCAACCACCTCGACGTCACTTCCCAACACTGGCTGGAAGCATTCCTCAAAGCCTACCCCGGCGCCCTGCTCATCATCTCGCACGACCGCTCCTTTCTGGACGAGATCTGCAACCGCACCTTCGAGCTCTCCCTCGGAAACCTCTACATCTACAGCGGCAACTACAGCTTCTACGAGAAGCAGTCCGCCCAGCGCAAGGAGCTGCAGATGAAGGCCTTCAAAAGCCAACAGAAGGAAATCGCCAAGGCGGAGACCTTTATCAACAAGTTCAAAGCCAACGCTGCCACCGCCAAGCTAGCCCAGTCACGCATGAAGCAGCTCGACAAGATGGAGCGCGTCGAAGTGGAGCGGGACGAGGCCTACGTGGCCTTCTCCTTCGCCCAGCCGCCGCATAGCAGCCAAACGGTCATCAAACTGAACAACCTTTCAAAATCCTACGGCGACAAGCGCATCTTTCGCGACGCCAGCCTACGCATCGAAAAAGGAGATCGCATCGCGGTGGTCGGCGTCAATGGGGCCGGCAAGACCACCATGGCGAAGATCATCGCTGGCGTGGAGCCCTTCGACGCTGGAGAACGCGAGCCGGGCGGCTCCACCGTCATCTCCTACTTCGCCCAGCACCAGGCCGACCAGCTCGACAAGACGCTCACCGTGCTCGAAACCATGGAGGAAGCCTCCGAAGGGAAAAACGGCACCTCGATCCGCAACGTCCTCGGCACCTTCCTCTTCCGCGGAGACGATGTATTCAAAAAAGTGAACGTGCTCTCGGGCGGCGAACGAAATCGGCTGGCCCTGGCCAAGATGCTGGTTCGTCCGGCCAATTTCCTCATCCTCGACGAACCGACCAATCACCTGGATATCAAGTCGCAGGAAGCCCTCTCCAAGGCTCTCGAAAAATACACCGGCACCTTTATGATCGTCTCCCACAACCGAGCCTTCATCGACCCCATCGCCACCAAGGTCCTGGAAGTCCGCCACGACGGCCTCACGCTCTTCCCCGGAAACGTCACCGACTACCTCCACCATCTGGATACAGTGGCGGCCCGCCAGTAGGCTGGAGCGACCTCGGTCGCGATGCGCGCGACGGAAGAAAAAGGGGTTGCGATCCAGGGAATCACACGTTCCCTGTATTCAGGAACTCCAACTATGAAAACCCTACGCATCTTCCTTGCGGCCCTCTCGCTCGGCGTCGCAACACTGTTACCCATTCAAACCGCTGCGCAATCGCCGCTACTGCCCGAACTTGCAGACTTGAACAAGCGCATCTGGACCCGACTCCAGCAAGGAGCCAGCTCATCCGAGGATTCGAAAACGAAGACAGAAGCAATACTCTCCTCCGAACTCGCCGAGTTTGATGCGCTGCTAGAATCACATGCGGGAGACGACCGCGTGTGCGCCCAAATCCTCTTCTCTAAAGCCATGACCCACCTACAGCTCCTGAAGGATGAGGATACTGCAAAAGCGATCTTCGAGACCATCAAGCAAAGCTACCCAGACAGTCGAGAGGCTAAACTTGCCACGGCCGGGCTTGATGCTCTCAGCCCGGAAGGGAAAGCCAAAGCCAAGGCTCGCGAAGAGGAGCGACTGGCAATTTTGGAGGAACTAGTCGGCAGCCCTGCACCCGAAATCGACTTCGACTGGTCCAGCAAGGAAGGCCTCAGCAAGCTTTCCGATCTCAAGGGACACGTCGTCGTGCTCGATTTCTGGGCGACCTGGTGCGGTCCTTGCATCAGCTCTTTCCCCGACGTTCGCGAACATGTGACGCATTTCGAGGACAGCCCAGTCACCTTTCTCGGCGTCACCAGTATTCAAGGACGCGTCAACAATCTCTCAACTGGCAATGCGAACACCAGAGGCGATCCCGAGCGAGAGTACGAGCTCATGCTCCAGTTCATGCGAGAACACGAGATGACGTGGGACGTGGTCTTCAGCGCCCAAAGCGTCTTCAATGCCGACTACAGCATTCGCGGCATTCCGTCCGTGACCATCATCGCGCCCGACGGCACGGTTCGCTACACCGCGCTTCATCCCGGAAATCCGAACGCCGATATCTCCGGCAAGGTGCAAGCCTTGCTGGAAGAATTCGAGTTCGCAGCGCCTTCTGCGGAGAACTAAGGAAAGAGCCGAAGACGCCCCTTCCACCCTTCGCCAAAATGCTATCTTGAGGATTCAGCAACTGCTGCCGTTCCGACTCCTCCACGGAGAAACAGCAGTTGATCCCTTTCTCGTTCAGCTTCTAAAAAACTTCCGCACGTACGGGCCGGTTGGATACGATCTCCACCTTAGTCCCTCTCGATCCACCTGTTTCCCCATGCGAATCAGCCTTGCTTTTCGGCAATGTATTCGTCGATCGGAGCTCCAAAACCTGACAACGCGCTTCCCGAGGCGGTTTCGATGTATTCGTCGATCAACTCCTCCAACACGGTCAACGGCACCGCGCCGTTGGAGAGCACTACCTCGTGAAACGCCCGAATGTCAAAGCGATCGCCCAAGGCCTCCTTCGCCTTTCGGCGAAGATCCTGCAGCTTCATCATGCCTACCTTGTAGGCGGTCGCTTGCGAGGCCATGACAATATGACGCTCCACCATCCGAATGCAATCCCGCTCCGTATCCGGCGTATTGGCGCGATAGTAGTCGATACCCTGCTCCCGAGTCCATCTCTTCGCATGTATTCCTGTATCAACTACAAGTCGACACGCACGCCATAGCTCCATCGCCAAGCGTCCAAAATCTGAATACGGGTCTTGATAAAGCCCCATCTCCTTGGGCAACGCTTCGCAGTAGAGCCCCCATCCTTCGACGTAGGCGGTGTAGCCGCCATGCTTGCGAAACTTCGGCAGCGACTCGAACTCCTGCTGCAAGGCGAGCTGCATGTGATGCCCGGGCAGAGCTTCGTGGTAGGCCAAGGCTTCGAGCTGATACTTGGGCATGTCCCGCATATCGTAGAGATTGGCGTAGTAGATGCCCGGTCGGCTTCCATCGGGCGCCGGCGATTGGTAGAACGCCTTGCCAGCGGACTTCTCCCTGAACGCCTCTACACGCTTCACGATCAGCGACGCCTGAGGCTGGGTGATGAACAGCTCGTCCAAGCGCGACCGCATGTCGTCGACCACCTCCACCGCTCGGGAAAGATAAGC
This sequence comes from Pelagicoccus sp. SDUM812003, assembly GCF_031127815.1. Taxonomy (NCBI): domain Bacteria; kingdom Pseudomonadati; phylum Verrucomicrobiota; class Opitutia; order Puniceicoccales; family Pelagicoccaceae; genus Pelagicoccus; species Pelagicoccus sp. SDUM812003. Next base: position 177,072 of record NZ_JARXHY010000009.1, read on the forward strand.
CTGCTTTCCTTGCTCAGTGTTCGGATAATAGAACTGATCGTCCGTGCGCATGAATTCGAAAAACGCAGCAAGGTCCCCTTCGAAACCGACTTGCCGCATGATGTCGCGCATGGCGCCATGGATACGCTCCACCTCGCTCAGGCCGATCTCATGAATCTGCTCCGCCGTCAAATCCGTCGTCGTGGTCAAGCGCAAGGCTTCGTCGTAAAAGGCAGCCCCATCAGGAAACTTCCAAACGCCTGCGGCGTCGCTCGAGCGCTCCTGCTGGGACTCGAGAAATCCGATCAAACTCCGGTAGGACGGTCCAACCGACTCCACCAAGGCCGCCTTGGCTTCTTCGATCAGTTCCTTCCGACGCGACTCCTGCAAGTCGAGCTCTGCGATCTTCTTGCGAAAGTCCTCAAGTATCGGGCATTCCGCCTCGCTCTCCTCAAATGGAGCGCCGGATAGGAGGTTGCGACACGATTCGATGGCCCGCGGAAAGACGAACGTCGGCGGCACGATGCCCATTTGCTCACGTTCCTCCAAGTTCACTATTAGCTGCGCCATCACTTCGGGCACGCCCCGCAGTCGCGAAAGGTAGGCCAAGGCGTCGTCCTCGCTCTCCACCAAATGCATATTGATAAGAAAGGAGGGCACTCCCGTATGACGACCAAACATCTGGTTGACCGGGTAGTTGTGCTTTCGATACTTGAAATTGCGAATCTCATTCGTCGCATCTTCCACCCACATGCGATAGCTCACCTGAGTAGGAGCATCCAGCTTCTCATAATCGATCGTCGACCTCAGCTCACGCAGGTTCTCCTTGGTGATCTCCAGCGACTCCTTGGCGAAGGCATCGCTGTTATCATTCCACTTCCCGTAGTCCGTCTTGATCCCGAGATAGGTCTGCCATTCAGGATACCGGGCGACCGCCTCCTCGAAAACGCGATCGAAAAAGGCGTTCGCCTTTTCGGATTCCGATAAGCGCTGGTCGTCATCACTGCGAGCGTTGAGCCAAGGCGAGCAAGCGCTGGCGAATAGGAAGAGCAAGGAAGTGGCGCGGAGGATTCGTTTCATCATAACGCAGGTTGGAAAGAAAGAGGCAAACGGGAAGCCAAAGAATGCAGATCGGCCGGCTCGGGGCAACGCCCGAATCGCCGACCGTATCCACTACGTAAACGCCCGCTGAACCCTCAACCGATGCGGGGCGGTCCGCCGACAGTTCCTTCAAGCCCGATCAAAGGCGCTTCTCGAGAAACGCCATCAGCGCCTCCATGCATTGGATACGCGTGGCAGAACGCGTCAGGTAATGATCCTCTCCATCGAGCTTCACCAGTCTCACCTGCTTGCCAGCCTTTGCGAGGGCTCGTTGCATGGCCTTCGCTTGATCGAAGGGGACCACCGAGTCGTCCTTCCCGTGGATCAGCAGCACCGGAGCTTGCACCTTAGCTGCGGAGAAGACGGGCGACACCTCGCGCAGAGTCTCCTTGCTCCGTTCATCTCCCAAAACGCTTTCCGTCCAGTAGTCGAGAATCCAACTGCTGCTGCCATGCAAAAATCGGTCGTCGTCAAACATCCTCGGCAAATCCGCCACTCCACCGATGGATACCGCGCAGCGATAGCGCTCTGGCGTGAACGCCGCTCCCGCCAGCGCGGCGTATCCACCATAGCTGGCCCCCACGATGGCCACGCGTTCCGGATCGACCATCCCGCGCTTGATCAACGCCTCGATTCCATCGGTCAGATCGTCCTGCATCCTTCGTCCCCATTCGCCGTGCCCCGCCTCCTCGTGAGCCAAACCGAAGCCGGTCGACCCGCGGAACTGCGGCTGCACAACGAGATATCCCCGGCTGGCCATGGCTTGGGCGAGCCAATCGAATCCAAATCGATCATACGCCGCGGGACCACCGTGAGGAAACATCACCGCGGGCAGGTTGCTGGGATCCTCTACTCGCGATCGCGGCACCGTCAAGAGGGTCGGGATGCGCAAGCCATCCCGAGCCGCATATTCGTATTCAATCACTGGATTCACGTCCTCCGGCCCGATCGACGGGCGCGCTTGAGCGATCAGACGTGGAGATTCCCCTTCGGAAAATAGAAAATACTCTCCCGACGAACCGTTTCCCTCCACGTAAACGATCAATCGCTTCCAATCGGCGGAAGTGCCGCTAAGCCAAACCGAGTGCTTCGGGAACAGGGCTTGAATCTTCTCGAAACGCTCCTCGAAGGCCTGATCCCAAAAGGAGTAGGTAGGCCGAAACCCTTGATAAGCCAGTCCCCGCGCCTCGCCGCCTGCAGTCCGAACCACATGGCTGACGGAGCCCTCCCGATACGGCAGGTCTGGATCGGACTGCTCGCCGGTCTCCAAGTCGACGAAAAAGAAGCGATCCTCCTCCGAAACGAGAACCGCTTTTCTATCCGGCGAAAAGCCATGCATGCTCAACTCTGGCACGGATCGCTCATCCTGTATCAGGATCTTGGATTTGCTTCCTCGATGGACCCGGAAAGTGTGCAGATCGGAATCGTCGTTGTAGGCCTCCTCCACTACCAGATCGTTTTCTTCATCGATCAGATAGCCTTTGGTGGATTCGCTTCCCCGGATGTACACCTCTGGATTGCCGGGATCCTCGAGATCGACTTTCATGAGAGAAAACCGAGAAAAGGTCCCGTCCCCTGACCTCAAGGTGAAGGACGCCCGGCGATCCTTCTCCGGCACGAAGGCTGGCATGAAAGCGTATCTAAAATCCTCCGACACGCCCACCACATCTCCCAGACCCGACTGTCCCGCGGAAATGACGTCGCCTGGCGTCAACAACTGCTGCAAGCGCCCCGTCTCAAGGTCGAAGCCAAAAGCGGTGCTCAATTCGTAACCCAGATTCGACCCCCAAATGCCCTTGTACTCGGAAGCGACCAATACCAGCAGGTCGTTTCCGATGAAATACAGGGAGCGCGGCTTGACCTCCTCAACCTCCAACCGGTTCAACAAACGACCGTCCTCCAGCGAGATGACCAGAACCTGGTCTGTGGCATCGCCAACCTTTCGAAAGGCGATCTTTTCGCCATCGGGCGAGATCTTCATCATGGAGACGGATGGCAGCGAGCCGTAGTCGCTGACGCTGGGCGCCGCGCTGAGCGACATCGCTGCCCAGCAAATCGTCGCCGCTAGGCTGAGAGAAACGAGGAGGGGCTTCATAGAGCTTTCAACTAAGCATAAGCGCCCTCAGCGGGAAAGCAAAAGCGTAGCCCAAGCAGGCGCGACTCCCCCAGAAACGAATGCGGCCGCCCTGCTAAAGGCGGCCGCTCCCTTCCATCCTGAAATCTATTTCAGGCTAAGATGTCTCGTCCTTCTCAAGATGCGTTACATCGATTGGGCGAGTTCCTCCTCATTGTATCGGAACTGGTGCACTTCGTTCGAATTGATCGGACGAAGCGGTGTGCCTTCATCGGCTTGCTCCGCTTCGGCAAGATCGGACCGGTTGATGCTGGTCAGCAAGTCGCCGCTAGAAATGCCTCGAATGCTTTCCGTGCTAATGGCGAAATAGTTGTGATAGGGACGGCCGACCAAGCGGTCCTGACGGATCACCAGGTAGGGCACGTTGCCGCTTTCTACGTCCACGATCCAGTCGTGCACTTCGCCGAGCAGTTCACCGGAACTGGATCGCACGTTTTCACCGACCAAGTCCATGGCGCGAAACTCTCCGGTTTGCACGCCTGTCTGGGCATCCGTCTTCTGATCCAGTCGTTCCTCCATGAATACAGGAGAATCGACGAGCTGAGACTTGCTCAGACCAGTTTTCAGATTGGCGTCGTCATGCGAGATTTGGCCGAGGCTTACGAATTCGATTCGATGCTCCGGACCTCCGATTCCCAGCAGACCGCGACCTACGATGAGCGAATCGATTTGGCCGGACGAGCTTTCGATGATGAAATCGTCCACGCGGCCCAGCTCGCTCCCCGACTCGCTTACGAAGTCCATACCTTCGAGATTGCGAGCGGTAGTCGCTTCGGAAAGCTTTCGAGTATCCATCTTGTGCTTACTCGACTTGTCTCCGGCCCAAGCGCCGGTCGCGAGCGTACAGGTGATGATGGCGAGAACAGTTTTCATGGTAGCGTTTTTCATAGCGTTCCTTTCGTTGATTTGGGTTAAGCTCTTCCGCATCGCCTGCGCCAGCTCGCTAACGTTTTCCCATGCGTTTCTCCTAACCCCGCTCGCTCCCAAGGAGTTATCGCACGCATTTTTTTCCCGAAACGCGGCTCGAATCAATCCGGTAGGGTCCATACCGGAGAAGGTTGCAATTTGTACCTCGACGAATTTGCAGGTTGCACATCGAGGGCCGACACGTGAGCGCAGCTCCACGCGCCTAGCATCCAGAGGAGCCACGTGCCCCGCTCGATTGCCGCGTAACACGTTTACAACTACAAAAAAAGAGACCGGACGAAGCGTCCGGTCTCCGCTGCGGTCAATCCGCAGTTACTCATTTCCTACCCAATCCAACCTGACTGCTCAGGCATTCTCTAAAGTCTTCAGCTTGCGAAGCGCGGAGTTGAAGGCGTCTTCGGCGCTATCAGCGAACTTCTCGCTGACGTCCCAGCGATTGAATACGTCAATACTGGTTCGCATGCCCTGCACGGTTCCCAGATTGGTCTTGTTACCATCCAGGTCGGTGAAGGCCACCGATGCTGTAAAGTTGTAGGTACCCGCCGGGCTGCGCTTCCAATGCAGGACATTGAACTCCAGCAGTCCTCTTTCACCCGCATCCCGATTTCGGTTGTACTCGAAATCGTAGTCGCCCAGCCAGTCCGCTCGGCGCGAGGCTTCGTAGAAGGCGGCGCGCAGCAGGTTCTCGCGAGCGTACTCGGAGCCAAACTCCGCCATGCCCTGCAGGTCGTTGATCTGAACCACCAATCGAGGCCCGTCCTCCGCCTTTTCACCTTTAGCTGGCGACGCTTTGGCAAATGCCCCGCCGATCAGGGAGACTGCCGCCAAGGCAGCCAGCGCGAAGCGCCACGGATTGGTTCGATTACGTGTAGCGTTAGATTTCATCTTGGTTTCCTCCTGTTGTTAAATCGCTGAGCGCCCGGGTCACATTCCGCGACTCGCAAACGCTCGTTTCCCCATTGATACGTCTTCCTTGGGACAGCGGATTCAAACAAACGTTTGATTTTATGGGAAAGATTTTCCGATTCCTTTCGAGGCGCGAATCGCCCCACTCGACCATCCGTAGAAATCCGGAAGCAGCGCTTGATGGTTCCGCGCCGCGTCGTTTAGCATGGACCTCGAATCCCAAGCTCCGCCGGGAGACCCTCCCTTAGTCCAGCCCCCCTTGTGAAACTCCCCTCCCTCGCCATCGTTCTGATTGCATTGTCGCTCATCGCCTTCGTAGCGACGCGCCCCGGATTCAAGCCGCGCTGGAGCGAGGCGGTCCCGGCCGAGCTCCCTGCCTCCAACTCGTTGGAGCCCCCTAGCGAAACCGCCGCTTCCCTCGCCCAATCGTCGCAAGCCGAGCGCTCCTCTCCTCCGGCCAACCTCTCCGAATGGCTGCGTCGTTTTCGATACTCGGACCGCAAACCCTCTCTAGATCAGGGTCTAGACCTCGCAGCCGCGAGGCGCGCTCGCATGGCCCGCCTCATTCGAGAGGATCCGGGAGCGGCCATCGACAGCATGCTCCCCTACTCGGACTACCTGGCGCTGCCGCCCGAAATCGCTCGCTTGATCGAGCGCCCGTTCGCCTGCGCTACCGATTTCCAAGCGATCGCCACCTGCGATCAGCGCCACGCTCGACCCCATCCGACGCGCTTTTTCATCGACTTGGAAACGCGCCGCATCGAGCTCCATCTTCCACCGGAGCGAGCGGGATTGACCAGCAAATACCAGATGCCCCTCAGCGGCATCGCCATAGATGGGCACGGAACGATCCACCGCGCTGCCGCCCCAGCGCTTTCGGCGGGAGAGGCCTACGCAGCCAAGGAGTTGCTCGGCCTAACGATCCTTCCTTCCGAAACGCCTGACGTTTCGGTCTACCGGCTGGTCGGCGACCGTCTTCATCCTCTCGAGCCGAGCGAGCAGCTCTCCCTTTCCCTTCGCCTCTCGATTGCGGAGAAAGCCCCGACGCCCTACGCCTCGTCCGCTGCCCTCTCCTATTCGGAAACAACGCAAACCGTCGAAGCGTACCGAATCTACATTCACAAGCTGATCGAAAGCTGGACGCGCACCGCAAAGCGAATCCTTCTGATCCGCCTGAACTTCCAAAACGAAGACAGCGGGCTATCGCGCGAGACCGCCGAATCGTATCTCGATGCTACCGCTCACTTCGTTCACGAAAACTCCTACGGCAAGACCGAGGTCTCAAGCGACTCCGTCATCACCGAAAAGCTCACCCTTTCGAAAGGCGCCCAAGACTACGGAAACGGCGACGAATTCGACTACCACCAGCTGAAATACGATGCCTTGGACCTCGCTCGAGAAGCCGGGCACGATCCCGATCAATTCGACATCGTCATCTACCAGTTTCCCCACAAATCGCTAGACTGGGGCGGACGCGCCAGCATCGCCGGCAAAGACCAATGGATAAACGGCACCTCGCACAGCAAAACCTTCGTTCACGAAATCGGCCACAACTACGGATTGTATCACGCCAGCCTGTGGAAGCCCCTCCCGCCAAGCATCATGTCGCCTCCCGGCGAAGACTATACCCTCAACTCGCCCTTTCATGACGAATACGGTGACTATTCCGATCCCATGGGCCGCAGCGGACCGGAAAACCACTACAGCGCCTACGGCAAAGCTCGCCTGCTCTGGTTCGACGAAGACCAGATTCTCAATTTGGAGAGCGGGGTCGATCGCGTCATTCGACTGTATCCATTCGACGACCCCAATGTCGATCCTACCCGTATCCGTCTTTTGAATATACAGTATTCGGAGAGCGAAGTCTTCAACATCGCCTATCGATACAACGCGTCAGGATCTACCAATTTCGACCAAGGAGCCTACGTCACCTGGGCCTACACCGCTGATCGCGCCAGGCTGCTCCACATGGATGGACGAGCCCAGAGCCAAAGCTCAAGCAAGAAAGCCGCCTTGGAAGTCGGCCAAACCTTCGCCGATCCAACAGGAGTCGTCTCCCTCCAAACGAACGCGCGCGGAGGAGAAGGGCCAGACGCTTGGATCGAGGTAAAAGCAAGTCTGCGAATCGACAACAACGAGCCGCCTATCATCGTCGACAGACAGTTTCCCGCCAGCGTCAAAGCGCGTACCGTCTACGATTTTCAACTACAGGCCTACGACCCCGAAAACGAGCAGCTCTCCTACGAGTGGAATTTCGGAAACGGATACCCGATCGCCTCTCAAACGCCGACTCTCTCCCATTCGTATCCAGTCGGCGGCGACTACGAGATTGAGATCACCGTCAAGGACAGCGTAGGAAACTACGCCCGCCAACGGGTCCCCCTCACTGTTTCGGATCCGCTCGCCCCGCTGAGCCACATCTATCCTTGGGGCTACTATCCCGCCCATTTCCTCAGGTACCAGGAAGGCCGATTTCTGGCTCGCTCCTACGAAGACATCTACCTCTCCATCGACGGGGAAAACTGGACCTCCTCCAGCCCAGATCTAGCAGTCTACTGTTCCCTCATCGCCGATGGCGCCATCTTCGCCGCCGGCCGGAACTGGGCGGCGGGCTCTTTCCACTACCAGGGTGGCATTGCCGTTTCCCGCGAGGGGCGGGATTGGACTGCTCTCGAACTCCCGGAGGAAACGACCCTAATTCACGACCTTGCGTACGGGGACGCTACCTTGCTCGCTCTGACGGACAATGCGATCCTTTCCACCCACGACTACGAAAACTGGCAGGTCGCTGCAGCGCCCTGGCGGCAGTATCGCAAGGGACTCTGCTTCGGAAACGGGGCGTTCCTCGCCATCGACGAGCGATCCCGCCTGTTCGCCAGCTACGACTCAGGCCGTACTTGGCAGGACATTACGAACCGCCTGAAAACCAGTTCCGTCAGCCACGTGGTTTTCAACAACAACGCGTTCCATTGCGTATCGAACAACAAACTACACCTGTCCAGCGATGCTATCGACTGGCGAGAGGTGGACATATCGACGCCGGGAGCCTCACTCGTTTCCGCCGAAGCCATGGCGTTCTCACCCGAACTCGCCTACATAAGCGGCATCGCCAACACCCCCGGAAAGCCCGAGGTCTACAAGAAGACGCTCTACTCCGACGACTACCTGAACTGGCACGCCACGACCGCCCCCAACTACAATCATTTCGATGCAGTCGCCATCGGGAACGGGCGACTTCTCGACGCCAGCGAACGCGGAACCCTCACCATCAGCCAAGCGTTCCAGCCCAACGCGGCTCCCACGGTGGAGCTTTCAACTTACCCGCCGCAGGCCACGAAGAGCGACCATCCGATCATCATCGAAGCCAACGCAAACGATCCCGACAACGACCCGCTCCATTACTTCTGGTCCACCGGCGACGGCCACTACAGTTCGTATTCAAATTCCCTCTACGCAAGCGCCGAGACAGAGACGCCCCTATCCGCTCGCTTGCTTGTCAGCGATACCCGGGGAGGCATTGCGGAAGCCACGCTCATGCAGCAGCTTGAGGATTCCGTCGGGGCTCCGAACCCTTTCCAGCGCTGGACGGCGGAGCGAAACTATCCAACCGACTTCGACATCGGCCGAGACAGCGATCTTGACGGCCGCAGCGACTTCGCGGAATACGCCTTCGATACAGAGAAGCTCAAGCTGCCTCGAGCCTCCTCCGATCTCGCCTCGGCGGCGCTCTTCACTGGAGATTCACAGCTAAGCTACCACTGCCTGATATCGAACGACCTCTCGAGCTGGCGCCATGCCAGACTCGCATTCGATCCCCAAAGCCAACGCTGGACCGTCGATTCGCAAGAAATCGTAATCGCCGAAGCCCGCTACACGGACAAGGGCGTCTGGCAGCTCGGTTTCCGGTTTCTATCGGAAAGCAACGCTCGCTTCATCCGGTTTCGCGCCGAGCGCTCGCGCTAGGGCCAAGTCCTCCCGAGAAAGCGAACAAACTCCAGAAGCTCGGCCCGCCACTGCAGGGACCGCAGCATTTCGACGGGCATCGCCTCAGTTCCAGAAGGTCTCCGCTGAGGGACCGACCTGCTCGCGCGTCTGACGCGCCCCATACCCCTGCGTAGGGGAGCGCGACGATATCGTATCGCCTGCGCCGGAGACGGAACGGTCTCCCTTCACGCCGCACATGCTTTCCAGTTGCTGCGTCTTTCTCACGATCCCGTCCGCGGAATCCGAAAGCATTTCCGCGGCGCTGGCCACTTCCTCGGAACTCGAAGCGTTCTGCTGCGTGATCTGGTCGATCTCTCGAATCGCAGAAGAAACCTGCTGTATCGAGATGCTTTGCTGCTTGGAGGTGTTGGCAATCCTGTCGATCTCCTCCCTCAAGGAGCCGGTGGCTTCGCGGATCTCGTTCAAGCGCTGCTTCACGCCTTCGCTCGCATTCTGGCCCATGCCTATTCGCTTGATCGCGTCATCGATCTGGTCACGCGTCGATTGGGCCGAGCGGCCGCTCTTCTGAGCCAGACTTCGCACCTCGTCCGCCACGATGGCGAAACCAGCGCCCGCCTCTCCCGCTCGCGCCGCCTCGACCGCGGCGTTCAGAGCAAGCAAATTGGTTTGAAACGCGATTTCCTCGATCGTTTTGGTGATGGCTGAAATCTGCTGGCTCGACTCGCTCATAGCCCGCATGGCATCAGTCAAGAGCTCCACCTCCTGGCCCCCTTGCTCCGCGGTCGCTTGAGCTCCCTGCCCAAGGGCCACGATGCGATCCAAGGCGTCGCTGTTATGCTTGGCGAGCGACTCCATTTCGATCATCGAGGCGCTGATTTCCTCCACCGAAGCAGCCTGACGCGTACCGCCCTCAGCTAAGCGGCTGCTGGTTTCGCGAAAGACGTGAGCGACCTTCTGTCCATGTCTCGCGTCCTCTCTCAGCTCCGAGCCGACCTGCTTCAACTGGGCGGTGATGTGCCGGACAAAGTACCAGCCGGTCCCGAGCATGGCGAACAGACAGAGCGCCCCCACCAGAAACGACTGCCAAACCGCCCATCGTGCGCTGGCGATTTCCTCCTTTGTAAAGGCCTGTATGTCCGCACCCGAACTCTGGATACAGATTTCTATCCCTTCGTCCAGTTCGTCCACCGCCGCTCGCAGCGCTCTAAAATACTCGGGCGAATCATCGATCTCATTCGCCCCCTCATCCTTTCCCGTTAGCACGATGTCATCGCAAACCTGCAAAAACCGTTCCAGGCTCTCGTTGTCCAAACGCTCGCCAATCAAGGCCTTTATCTCGGGCACCGATACCTGACGCAGAAGCACGAGCTGATCCTCCGCCACTTCGCGAAACGAAGCGCTCATCACCATGGCGTCATTTCCGATGGCATCATTCTCTAGCCAATACAGCATCGCTCCCGCCTGATTGGTATAGTCGAGCTTGAACCCTACCAATGCTCCCGCAACGATCATGCGACGCAGCAACGCGCCGTTGCTCGTCTCGTTGCTTAGTAGTGGTATCCTTGATACGAGATCATTGACCTCCTTCTGATACTTTTGAGTGGTGAACCAATTGTTCTCCGCAAGGCTAGCCCCCACCACCGATTCGCGATACTCCTGCAGCCTGATCCGCAAATCTTCGATCCAGACCAGCGTCTCGTTGAGCTCGGAAGAGTAATCCTCGTTTTCCATTTCCGAACGAATTCGCCCGATCCCGAGCAGAATCTCGTCGCTGCGAGCGGCGCAGTTTTCGAAGATCTCCACACCTTCTCCGCTCCGCCCCTGCTTGGCCTCTCCCCAAGCGTTCCAAGAGAAGTTTCCTTCGTTTGTCACCGAATCCGCGAGCTCCGAAAAACGAACCAGCAAGGCGGCGACCTTCTCGAATCGCTGAAGCTCGGCCAACCGTTTGCTCGATTTGAAAAACAACGTGCCGGACAGGAACAAGGTGAACACGAGAGCCAAGGCGACGAGAGCAAGAATCTGTCTGCGAACAGTCATGGGAGGAGTAGAGTGCCGAGGTAAAAGGACGGGGATGCGGGTGATGGTACGAGAAAGGCCTTCGAAGGCATTGCCCCACAGGTCAAATCGGCCTATCGCGAAAATGTTTACTCCCAGCAGCTCGGTTTACCAAAGATTCACCAGTCGTCAGCGCATCTCGATACCATAGGGTCGCCAGGCCCCGGGGAAACCAGTCACGGCTCCTCGGCATTGACTCAACACGGCAACGGCGAATGATCGCCTCCATGGATTGCGTTTCCATCTACAAGTGCCTGGCTGACGAAACCCGACTGCGAATCCTAAACCTGCTACGCTCCGGGCCTCTCTGCGTGTGCCACGTGCAGGCTGCCCTCGAGCTCACCCAGTCCAACGTCTCCAAACAGCTCTCCCACCTGAAACGACACGGCCTGCTCAGGTCACGCCGGCACAACAACTGGACCATCTACGAACTCGCCCCCGACGCTTCGCCGATCGCTTCCAGCAATCTCCAGCAGCTGAGTTCGACCTGCTTCCGCCAATCCCCCTACCGAGAGGACGCCCAGCGCCTGGGCAAGATCGACACCAGCGTGGCCTGCCAGCCCCAGCCGATCGCAACCTGCTGCGACGCCGAGACAACCTGCTAGCCCGCGGCGAAGAGCCGCTTGCGAAACCAGAAGGCGACGCTGACTAGACCGATCATCACCGGCACTTCCACCAGCGGTCCAATCACCGCAGCGAAGGCCGCCCCGCTACCGATGCCAAACACCGCCACCGCTACCGCGATGGCTAGTTCGAAGTTGTTGCTGGCCGCGGTGAAGCTAAGCGTCACGCTCTGACGATAGTCAGCCCCGACCCACTTGCCCATCAGGAAGCTGATTACGAACATGATCAGAAAGTAGATAGTCAGCGGTATCGCTATCAGCAATACATCAAACGGGACCTCCAAAATCCGATCTCCCTTGAAACTGAACATCAGCACGATGGTGAACAGCAAAGCGATTAGCGTGATGGGACTGATCTTTGGTATAAAAACCTGCTCGTACCAATCGCGGCCTTTGAGCTTCACGCCGACATACCGCGTCAGCATACCTCCGAAGAAAGGTATCCCCAAATAGATGAATACGCTCTGCGCCACCTCTCCCATAGTGATTGCCACCACGCTCCCTTCGAGTCCGAACGCGGCCGGTAGGTAAGTTATGAATACCCAGGAATAAAGGCTGAAGAATACGATCTGAAACACGCTGTTGAACGCCACCAGACCCGCTGCGTATTCACTATCTCCCTCCGCCAGCTCGTTCCAGACAATCACCATCGCGATGCAGCGAGCCAGACCGATCAGGATCACCCCAGTCATGTATTCAGGATGATCGCGCAAGAAAAGGATCGCCAAAGCGAACATCAGAACAGGTCCAATCAACCAGTTCTGCGCTAGCGATAGCGACAGGACCTTGAGGTTTCGAAAAACGCGATGCATCTCCTCGTAGCGCACCTTGGCCAAGGGTGGATACATCATCAGCACCAGGCCGATCGCGATAGGCACATTGGTGGTGCCGACCTGGAAGCGGTCCAAAAAGTCCGTCACCCCATCCCAAAGCGATCCGATCGCCACGCCTAAGGCGATGGCCAAAAAGATCCAAAGGGTCAGAAAACGATCGAGGAACCCGAGTCGCTTGCGTTCGGTCGGACTGCAAGCGTTGGCCGATGGCTGAGGAGTGGGATGGGACATGGCTAGCGTTTTTGAAAAGCGTTCTAGTTCTTGGGAGCTTCCAGCAGCCCTGCGGCGTAGGCTTCGAACACCAGCTTGATCTGGTCGCGAATGCGGCGAAACGCGTCGATCGCCTGCTCGCCTTCGCGCTGGGCATGCGGTGGATCCTCGAAGCCCCAGTGGTAGCGATTCACCATGCCGGGAAACACCGGGCAGGCATCGTTTGCGTTTCCGCAGACCGTAATGACCGTGTCAATACCGGCATCGAGAAACTGATCCAAGTGCTTCGAGCTATGATCCGAAACGTCGATCCCGATTTCCTTCATCACTTCGATGGCCAACGGATGCACGTAGCCTGACGGCTTGGCTCCCGCGGAATGAACCTCGTGAGCATCGCCAAGAGCGGATCGCAAAATGCCTTCCGCCATATGACTGCGACAGGAATTTCCGGTGCAAAGGATGAGTATCTTCTTCTTTGTATTCATGGATCGAATTCTAAAAAATCACTTTCTGGACAGGGCGGCCTTGAGCTCCGCCCGCCATGGCTCCACCGACCAGCGCTTCGCATGCTGGGTGGCGACTTCCTCGATGTATTGAAGTTCGTTTCGAGCTCGCAGCCGCAGCAAGGGATCGCCGGTCTCGACTCCGGAAAGGCATTGGTTCAAGACCCAGGCGTACGGCTCGATTTCAGCCCGGCGCAAATCGCTTTGCAAATGCGCCGCTTCGTGCACGGGAGTCGCCTCGGGCAAGGCTACGACGATGACTTTGGTAAAGTCAGGATCGCGCAGCCGCGGCAGCAGGCGCTGGACGGGCTCCGGCAAAGCCGATGCATTGCGCAGCACTTCCCGGTGGTAGGCTTCCGTAGCATCGAGCAACAACAGGGTGTGTCCGGTGGGGGCCGTATCCAAAATAACAAACTGCTCCTCCCCTTTCGCGACCTCGCGAGCGAAGGCGGTGAAGACCGCGATCTCCTCGGTGCAGGGCGAGCGAAGCTCCTCCTCCAGCAAGGCGTAGGCGTCCGGATCGAGGTCCTTGCCCGCGGTCGCCAGCACTTCCTCCACGTGCCTGCGCGTCGTTTCCTTGGGCTCGATGGCGCTCACGCTGAGCAATCCGGAATCCTCGACCTCGGTATCTCCCACATGATTGGCTGGATCCGTAGTGGTCAGATGGGTACGATGCCCGAGCTCCGCGAGCCGCAGAGCCAGCCGCTTGGCCAGTGTGGTTTTTCCCACTCCGCCTTTGCCCATAGTCATCACCACGCCGCGACCGGCCGAAGCCAAATCCTCCACCAGCCGCTCGAATCGCGGATAGTCCGTCGCCTCCATCGACTCCACCGTTTCGATTGCTCCATGGGAATCCGAATACATGGCTCGCAAGGCCGCGATACCAGCTAATCCGCTGCCGCGCAGGCGAGAGCCGAACTTCGGCAAAGTCGCCAACCCCCGCGGCATGCCGAGCAAAGCGGCTTTGCCCTGCTCCTCCATCGCCCGAGCCAAGGCGTCCTCCCGATCTACCGCTTCAAAGAGGGCGTTGAGGATCAGACTTTGATTCTCGATGCCGAGCGCTCTCAGCTCGGAGCTGGCTCGATCCGCTTCGCGCAGCGACGGCTCGTCCGCTCGAGCGACGAGGACCAAAGTGGTTTGCGACGCGTCTTTCAAAGCAGCTAGGGCCTTCTCGTAAATCGGTCGTTGCTCCGACAGCCCGGACAATGGGCCGAGGCAACTAGAGCCGGTCTTGTTGCTGGCGATGAAGTCCGTCCACGCCTCGGGAAGGGCCAGCAAGCGCAGGGTGTGCCCGGTAGGGGCTGTATCCAAAATAACATACTCGAAGGACGCGGCTGTCGTTTCGTCTCCGAGCAAACGCGAGAACTCGTTGAAGCTGGCGATCTCCGTGGTGCAAGCGCCGGAAAGCTGCTCCTCGATGTTTCGTACCGTCGCGTCCGGCAAAACGCCACGGATGGGCCCCACGATGCGCTCGCGGTAGGCCTGGGCCGCTGCCTCCGGATCGATATTCATGGCCCAAAGATTCGGCGCCTCGGAAATCGACCGAGGCGTCTCGGTCAGGGTTTCGCCAAGGATTTCATCCAAGTTGGAGGCGGGGTCGGTGCTGACGAGCAAAACCCGCTTTCCCGCGTCGGCCAAGGCCACTGCAGTAGCGCAGGAGAGGGACGTCTTTCCCACGCCTCCCTTGCCCGTGAAAAAGAGAAACCGGGTGGCGGTCTCCGCCAAGGCGGCCAATGGACGTGCGTCGATCATCACGAAAGCGTTCGAACTCGGCAGGCTAGCAGCAGCCCGTGGATGGATCGCAGCACTCGTTCGATCGGTTTAGCTTTGGTCCATCCACTTTGACAAATTGGACGGGCGCCTTTTTCGCCTCGATCGGCTCGTCCTGACAGCAGGATTCACCTTCGCAGCATTGCGCGGCTGGACTAAGCTCCACCCCCAAGCGCTCGCCGAGCTCCTCCAGGGAAGGATACGTCCCCTGAAACGCGATCTCGCCTTGGGCGAAAACCAGCGGCAGAGCGGCTTCGCCCTTCTCCTCGAGCTCTCGCTTGACCATGGCGTTCTGGGCGAATTTCAGCGGCTCTTGGGCGAGATTGAAACGGGTGACCGAAACGCCAGCCTTCTTAAGCCGCTCCACCACGTTGGAGAACGCCACGAGCTTGGCGTCCGGAGAAGGACCGCACACTCCGGAGGAACAGCACAAAGCAGGATCGTAGATTTCAACCGTCTTCATAACCCGCTTATCCGGCGACGCATGGCCCTCGTCAAGACCATATTCCTCAGGTGGAATATTCCATCGCTCCCCGGGGCAGTCCGTACTGGAGCTCGCCAGCGACTCGGGCCGCCGAACACGGGCGCGATTCCGGTCCGAGACTAGTTTCCCAGCGGAGCTATATCACTGCTTATGGGGCTTTCGGCGAGGTCGAAGGCTTCCACGTCGTCGGGCCGCTTAGGATCGAAGCCGTCAAAGGAATCCACCAAGGCCTTGCGCAATGGCAGCTTGCTCTGGCGAATGCCTTCCGCGACGCACTTGGCCAGCTCATAGGCGCCGTAGTTGTTGTGGTGCGTCGCGTCCTTGCCGTCGTTGCTGAAGGCCAGCGGAGCCTTTTCAACCCCGAGAGCCTCGTAGAGGTCGACGCTCATCTTCTCCAAGTCGATCAGAGCCACCTTCTCCGCCTTGGCCACCTGACGCATGGCATCAGGATAGTCGCCGAGCGTGCTGACGATCTTGCCGTTCTCGTCGAAGTTGCGGCGCTGCATGGAAGTCACTAGCACCGGCGTGGCGCCGCGCAGCCGCGCTTCCTCGATCAGCATCCTCAGATACGCCTTGTAGGTGGTGCCCGCTTCCACGTAGGTCTGCGGCCACTGACGCTTCTGGTCGTTGTGGGTGAACTGGATAAACAGGTAGTCGCCCTCCTTCATCCCCTGCAGGACTTTCGCCAGACGCAGCCCGCTGATGAAGGATTTCATGGTTTCGCCCGATTCCGCATGGTTCGCCACCGCGACTTCCGGCTTGAAGAAACGTGGCAGCATCTGCCCCCAGCTCGCCGCGGGTTCGTAGGGCTGATCGGTCACCGTGGAGTCGCCTATCAGATAAACGGTCGGCGCCTCCGCCTTTTCGATCGACAACGAACGTACGCTGGGAGCTTCCCCATTGAACTCCAGCGTCAACTTGTCGTCCCAGTGCAACGTCCCGATCTCTCGCTCGTTCAGAGCAACCTTGGTTCCGCCAGGAGCGTATTTTTCCGGAGGGACGAGATAAGCGTCTCGCGTATTCACGATTACGCTACGAACGACTCTCTCCCCTTGTTCGGTCTCGACCTTTTCGAGGAGCAGACGGCGCGACTCCGCTTTCACCGTGTTGGAGCTCGCCTCGTCTTCGTCGCCGAACTCGATAGCGATGCGATAGTTGCCATCCTCCGCTTTCACGGAAAAGAAAAACGCCCCATCGCTGGCGCTCGTGCCAAGATCGTAGCCGTATCCACTTTCCGGATCGTAGACATGATCCTTCGCTACGCGAATACCGTCTTCAGGGGAAGAAGCATCAAGCGCGAAGCGGATGTTTCCGGTATTGGCCACGTTCACCGTCATCAGTCCAGACAGAGGATTCTCCTCGAGGGCCCACAGTCCCTGAGCCACACAGCGAGCGTTCAAAACAGCTCCCTGCTTGCTGGTATGAGTGTGAGCATCGGCGAAGAGCGGATCGACAGCTCGCTTTCCCAAGGCATCGTAGCGGTCCGCGATGATCGAGTTCAGGTCCACGAACGCGACGTTCTCCTGCTCGGCGACCGTCCGCGCCCAGCCCGCGTAGCTGTCCGGGCTGCGCGTGATGGTCCCGTCTTCATTCCATTTTTTCCTCGGCACCAGCGAGCAAACGATAGGCGTCGCGCCGAGCTCCCGTGCCTCCTTGATGAACTGCCTCAGGTACCAGCCGTAGGTATGCACGACCTCGCGCTTGCCGGTGACCATGTTGTCGATTACCTCCGTCTCCTCGCCCGTTCCCTTGATAGTACCGCGAGCCCGTTTGGCGTCATTGAGGGCGATGTTGTCGTTGTGCCCGAACTGCATCATCACGAAATCTCCAGGCCTGATCATGTCCTTCACTCGCTTCCAGAACACGCTGGTGTAGAAGGTGCGGCTGCTCAGGCCGCCGACCGCTCGATTCACCACGTTGACCCTGTTTTCGTTGAAGTGCGGGTCCAAATAGTCGCCCCAGCCCCATTCGCCATTCCAGCCATCGCCTCGACCATTTCTCACCGTGGAGTCGCCGATCAGAAACAAGGTCGGCAAATCGGTCCGGGCGGGAAACGGAAGATTCAGCCAGGTCGGATCGTCCTTTTCTACAGCCTCGCCCATTTCCGAGAGCCAGCCATCGACCGGACTCGGGCGCAACCCTTTCAATCCGGCCACCACCACCTCGGCATGCAAGCGAGCGCCCTCCGCTCCGGTATGCACATAGTCCTTGGGAAAAAGCGCGTCCAACGCCTCCTTGCTTCCCATCGGCTCCATCTTCTCCACCGCAAGTCCAGTCACGTCGACGAACGGCACGTCCAACTCCTTGGCCAACTCGTAGTCCCAATACCCATACATACCGGAACCGCGCTCGAGACGCCCGTCTTTCCAGAGGTTTCGCGCCGTGAGCGATAGCAGCACCGGCTGGCCTCCGCGTTCCCTCACATCGGAAACCATTTTGCGAATGTAGTGGCCAAACGTATACACGATCTCGCCCTTTCCGGTGACAGCGTTCTCGATGAAGACGCTCTCATCGCCCAAGCCCGGCAGCGATCCGCGCGCTCGCAGCGGCCGCGTCGACCCGGGAGGCTCGCGGTTGATGGCGCCTCCGTCGTTATGCCCAAACTGGATCAGAACCACGTCTCCCGGCTCCAGCTCCTGCAGCAGCTTGTCCCAATGCCCTTCGGTGATGAAGGTGCGACTGCTGCGACCTCCCCGCGCCTTGTTGAGCACCGTCACCTTCTCGCTATCGAAATAGTCGGCAAACGGCACCGCCCAGCCTACGCGGCCCTCTCCGCCCGGGGCGGCGGTGGAATCCCCCGCCACGAAGAGACGCGGCAGATTCCGATCCGTTTCAGGATCCGCTTCCGGTTCGTCACCAAAAGTCTTCTGGGAGGCGCCCAACGCAACTAACGCGCAGGCGATCGAAAGAAAGGAAATAACTCTCATGGCTGGGAAATGGGGTTAAAAGAAACCTTACTCCAGCCAGACGATCAAGAAGACACGCTAATCCTCTGACTGTCCGAACACCTGCCAAACGAGCAGCGCCCGATGCTTCCGTCGCGCAACTCGTTTTTGCAATGTTGCAAAAACGAGTTGCATCCCTGTTTCGACTCGATGGGTCGTCGTTTGTTCGGTTCGAGGATGAGACAAAAAAGGCGACCCCATTTCTGGAGCCGCCTTTGGCAAAGAGTCAACCAGTCTATATGGCTCCTAGAAGCTGTAGCGAGCGCCGAGGGCGAAGGTACGGCTGATGAGCCAGTTGCCGAAGCCGTTGGTTTCGGGATGCTCGTAGTAGCTCTGGTAGATTTCGTCAGTGAGGTTGGTCGCGTCGAAGGTCAGCTTGAAGTTGTCAGAGACGTTGTAGGTCAGCTGGAAGTCCAAGCTCTGCTGCGGAGCGCGGTAGACGCCGATCGGGTTCGCGAACTGAGCAGCCTCGTTGTTGTTGAGCCAATCTTCACGCCAGACGTAGGAGAGGCGGCTGTTCCACTTTTCCTTTTCGTAGGCGAGCACCACGCTGTAGGACGAATCGGATACACCGAAGAAGGGAGAGGTGTCGGTACCGACAACTTCACCAGTATCGTCGGTGACCGGGATATCCTGGATCGAATCCAGCATGGTGTAGGAGGCCTGCACGCCAAATCCGTCAAGGATGCCGGGCAGCTCTTCAGGGAAGTAGACCCATCCGAATTCGACACCGTCCAGCTCGCCATTGGAAGCGTTGTCCGGCTGCGAGAGGATGTAGTCGTATCCTTCGTAGGTCACGCGGTTGCGGAAGCTAACGACCAAGCCATCGATCTTGCGCTTGAAGACCGTGGCGTAAACCGCGCCGGCGTCTTCAAAGTAGTATTCGAACGCGAGGTCGTAGTTTTTCGATGTCGTAGCGCGGAGGTTGGGGTTACCACCAGAGGCGGTACCGTATCCGATATTGGTCACGTCTTCAACATAGCGGATGATCGGGTTGAGGTCCACGAAGCCTGGGCGACGCAGGGTCTCTCCGTAGCTGAAACGAGTACGGAAGTGAGGAGTCCAATCGTAGCGAACGGTGAAGCTTGGCAGGATGTCGTCGGTCGAGGTCGAGTCATCGGTCCAAACACTGTTCTGGAGATCGAAGAACTCCATATCCGTATCCACATTTACAAAACGGAATCCGAACTGGCCGTCGAGCCTGCGCTCGCCGACATCCGTACGGAAATCCGCTACCACGTAGGCGCTGGTGGTGACTTCATCGATCTTGAAGTTGGTCGTCAACTGGTGAGTGTCGGTGCCGGGCAGGCCGTACAGATCGAGGATCTCATCGTGGTTGTTGAAAATGTAGTGGCCGTTTCCAACCAACCAGGAGCTCGGAACGTCGGTGTTTCCATCGAAGAAGCCTGAGTTCTGGTAGGCCAGTTCAGGATGATCGCTAAGGCGCTGGCCAAGGAACGGAACATATCCAATCTCGCCCGGAAGTCCGTTGTTTCGGTCGAGGAAGCGATTCGCTTCAACGGCGCCACGATCATCGTAGCGGAGACCGAAGCGCAAAGCGTCGATGATGCCCCAATCCGCATTGTAGTCGCCGTCGAACAGGAACTCGATCGCGTCACCTTCGTTGCGGTAGGAGTTGTCGTAGAGCTGAGCGATGGTCCAATTCGCCGGGTTGGTCAGATCGTCGGCTTCACCGAAATTCCATGACGGATATCCGGATTCCGAACTGAAATCCACGTCGATCTGACTGTGCACGCGCTCGGTACGCATAGCAAGGAAGTCGCTTTCGAAGGTGCTATCCTGATAGGACAGGTCCGCGGTCAGCTTGAGGTTGTCGCTGATGCTCCACTTGCCTCCGAGGGCGAAGAGGTAGCTATCGGTCTTGCTCACGGTTAGGTCTCCACTCTGGAAACCGTACACGTCCTTCACGTTCTCACGCGACTTGACGATGTTGGTGCCCGGGTAGAGCTCGGCGGAGTGCTCGCCCAAGTTGCCCCACCAGTCCACGAAGGAGAAGTGCAGAGAGTTGAAACCTTCGTTGCGGTAGCCGTTGTAGAAGGCTTCGAAGGTGTACTCGGAGCTTTCATCCGGAGCGAACTGTAGAGAGATGTTGGCGGCCGGACGTTCGCGGTGACCGGTGAAGTCGCTGGCGAAAACCGCGTCGCGAGAAAGCACGTACTCGTATTCTTCACCGTTGAAGGTGAGCGTGGATCCCGCCTCGGATGGGAGACCGGCATCAAGTCCAGCCTGCCAGATGGGGTTTTCCGTCACGCGACCATCGGTAAGGAAGATGCGCTCGTAAGGGCCCCAGCCCGGAGGAGGATTGTTCGTGGTGAAGGGAACCATGGCCCCTGCGGTCACGCTTTGGTCGCGGTAGTTGGTTTCCGCATACGAAAGATTGATCAGAGCTCCGAACTTGCCCGCATCCGTTTCCCACGTGTTGGTGGTCATGAAGCTGACGTTCGGATCGTAGCTGCCTTCCTGCTCCTGATTGATGAAGCGGGCGGAAATCACGGACTTACGACCGTCGAAGTAGAACGGGCGCTGCGTCTTCACGTCGATCACACCGGCGATGCCTTGCTCCAGGTGCTCGGCGGAACGGGTCTTGAAAACGTCGACACGATTCAGCAGCGAGGCCGGGATGTCGGCGAGAGCGACGGAACGGCCGGACGCGGTGAAAATGTTGCGACCGTTGACCGTGGTGGCGATGTCGTTCATGCCGCGGATGGAGACCGTGGAGACTTCACCACCGGCGCGGTCCGTCACCTGAACGCCGGTCACGCGCTGGAGAGCTTCCACCACGTTGTTGTCCGGGAACTTGCCGATGTCTTCCGCGATGATCGCGTCGACCATCTGGAAGTTGTTGCGCTTGATCTCAACGCCTTCGATGAGACTCTCGCGGATGCTGCCTTCTACCACGAAGGCATCGAGTTCAAACAACTTCTCGTCCTCTTCCTGACCGAACGCGGCCAGCGGAGAGAGGGTGAGAAGAAGCGCAAGTGACAGCTTCGCTGCCTTCCTACACGTGGTAGGTTGCATGTTGGGGGTCATGGGGATCATAGTTTTGTTCTAGTTAGTTTACGCTTGTCGTGATTGATCACTGGGGAAGGGTACAACTGGCAGGCGCGCAGAGACGCCCTCTGCATGGCCAATGCGCGATTCCTGTCACCAACCCGCCAAAAAATTTTAGATGAGCGCGGCGATATCTCAAACCGCTGCTAACGCTTTTCTCAAATCGCCCTCCGGCATTCGCAGGTTTTTCACGCTCCATCCCGGGCGAAGCCCCTAGTCTTCGCGAACAGGCGAGCGCTTCGCTGCACGATCGCGCACCGCCGACCCACCGCTGTAGCCCTCGAGCGAGACCAGCAAGCGAACCGTTTTTCCTCGCCCCTGCCGCTCACGAAGCTTTTCATCCAAGGCTTTGATATCGAGCAACCTCGACCCCGCATGTCCTTCGATCAGATCGAGAAAATCAACTTGGAGCTGCTACTGGAATATTCCTCCAGCCTTCCCGCCTCCCCGCGCATCTTCGCTCGACTCTCCCAGCTGATCCAAAACGAGGACACCGCTCTAGACTACATCACCTCCCTGGTGAAGATGGACCCCGGTCTGGCCGCCCAGATCCTTCGGGTCACCAACAGCGCCTACTACGGAGCCTCGTTTAAAATCAACGACTTGGACACCGCGATCAGCCGCATCGGCTTTCGCGAGGTGCAAAAGGTCCTATCCATGGTGGTCGCTCACGAGTGCTTCTACCAAGCCCTGCCCCTGTACGGCATCACCGCCACCGAGTTCGCCGACCAATGCGTCGACGTGGCGGTCACCTCCGAAACCCTGGCCAAGCGCGTCGGCTTCGATCCCAACAACCCCTACATCACCGGGCTGCTCCACATCATCGGCAAACTGGCCATCAACCTCTACCTCGAACGACTCGACCAGTTGGCCGACATATCAGGCCTCGTAAGCGAATCGCGACCGCTGGAGAGCGTCGAAATGGATCTCTTCGGCATGACCCACCACCGCGTAGGCGCGGAGCTGCTCAGTCATTGGCAGTTCGAGCCCGCGTGCTGGCAGCCCATAAAAAACCAGTCCTACCCGGCCTCGGCCTCCACCTTTCTCAAGGAAACCGCCTTGCTCTCGCTGGCCCGCTGGATCGCCACCAAACTCGCCAAGTACGATTGGGAGGACGCCACTCCCGAGCACATCCGAAGCGCCCTTTCCCTCCTCGGAATCGACCCTCTTGATATCCCAATGCTCATCGACGAAGCCCGCTTCGAAATAAATGACCGAAAGAACATGCTTTCGATGCTCTTGTAATCTGGAATCCCCGGCTCCCCAACCGCCGCCCCCCACGACCCTAGCCCTCCTTAAAACGTACCTTCGCCTCCGTCTCGCAAAACGGCTGGCCGGGTTCGCCTGCCTCGCATTCGCCTGCCTCAGCGTCTCGTCACCGGAGATCGAATACAGAACCCTGCCCCAGCTGCTCCAAGAAGGCACGCGCGCCTTCGCGAGCGGAAACTATACCGCGGCAGCGGCAGCCTTCACCTCCATCCGCGAACACTATCAGGAGGAACCGATCTGGAACAGCAGCGAGCTTCCAAAAAAGCTTCTGCCTCTCAATGGATTCGCTTCGTTGAAATCGAAGCGCTACGCCGAAGCGTCGGACGCCCTGCTCCTCTACCTCAACGACTTCGCTTGCGGAGACCAAACCGAGCACTTCGCTCGCTTTCTCTACGCGGTCAGCTTGCTTCGTAGTGATAAGTTGGATGCGGCTCGCGAGGCCTTCGACCAGATACGCGACGCGGCGGCGAACACCGCGTTTTCCGACCTCGCCACTTTGCAGCAAGCCAGACTCTCCCCGCCGGAGAAAAGCATCCCCTTGCTGGAATCTCTGCTGCGCTCTTCCAAATCCCGACGCATCGCCGCGCAAGCCGCCTTGCAGCTTGCCGCCCTGCTTTCCGAGCAATCCCGCCCCAACCAGGCCGCCCTGCGTCTCGTCAGCCACAACTGGAGCGACGCGCCCATGCCGGAGCACGCCAGCCTGGCCTTCCTAGCCTTCGAACTGGCCGATCAGCTCGCCCCCTCATCCCCCGCTATCGCCCTACAGCTCTATCAACTCGCCCCTCCCCACGAGGAGCTGGTACACAAGCAGCGACGTCAAATACGCGAGCTGCAGGAGACCTTGAGCGATCGATCCCCCCAGCTCGAAACCGAACAGCGCCTCTGGACCGACTTCTACCAGGAAACCTTGGCCAACCTGACACGCCAGCTCGCCGCTCTGGAAGAGCAGCCAAACTACGACGATGCTCTCGACCTGCGAAAAGCCCGCTGCTTCCTGCAAACGCAACGTCCCATCGAAGCATGGCTGCTTCTGGAAGGCATCGCCCTCGACCCGAACTCCGAACACGCCGATCTAGCTCACTTGGAGTGGATCAGCGCCGCCCGCTCCATGCAGGCATGGAAAGCCTCCTCAATCATCGGCCAGGCCTACATCGAACGCTATCCGGAAAGCCCCGCCGTCGCTCAAGCGCTCTACTGGATCGCCCAAGCCCAAATCGATACCGAGGCCTACCAGGACGCCCTGCAGACCCTGAATTCACTGGTCAACCAAAGCGACATCGCTCAATCGCTTCGAACCAGCGCCGTCTACTTTATCGGCATCTGCCGCGCTCAACTCGAACAGCTCGACCTTGCGATCGAGGCTTTCAAGACCGCCTACGCCCTTCAGCCAGATTCGCTGCTCGCTGCCCAGGCCAAGCTCTGGCAGGGCATCTGCCTGTTTCAAAAAAGTGAATACACGCAGGCGATCGCCTGCTACCGCACCGTGCTGAGCCAGGAGGCTTGGCTCAGTCTGCACGGCGAAGCTGGCTACCGCATCGCCCTTTGCCACTACGCGGACAACGATGACCAGACCGCCTCGCAGCAGCTTGAGGACTGGTTCGCGAGCTATCCTCGACACGCTCGCCAAGACGAGGCCTACATGCTCTACGGAGACCTGCTTCGCGACGCCAGTCGAACGGGCGAGGCCATCAACGCTTACCTCAAGGTATCGAACGACGATCGCGAGCTACGCTTCTTCGCTCTCTCGACCTGCATCCCGCTCCTGCGCGAAGGGGACCAAGCCGACAAGGCGCTCGCCCTTCTAAAGGACTACCTCCAAGCCTTGGTCCCCGCAAAGCATGTCGGTGCCGCTCACGCCATCGCTTGCGATCTGCTAACGGAAACTGGCCAGAGGGACGCCGCTCGCGAACTGCTGACCAGGACCATCGAGCGCTATGGAAACGATGCCCACGCTCGAGGAACAACCGATCTCATCCTACGCGCCAGCAAAGAAGGCGCCCTCCAACCCGAGGCGCTTGGCGAGCAAGCCCTGAAAGGAAACCGCCATACCCTCGCCAGTCGGTGCCTGCTCGCGGTGTCCCAAACTCTTCAATTAGACGGAAATCACCCGGAAGCAAAACGTCGTAACCTGGAACTTGTATCCAAATTTTCGATCGACGACCTGCCGCCGGAGTGCCTGCTTGCCGCCGGAACCGCTTTGGGCGATATCGGATCCGTCGACGCTTCCGACTACTTCGACAGAATCCTAGAGGCCTTTCCCGACTCGGGTTTCGGTCAGCATGCTCGTATCCAACTTGCTCGACTCCACTTGAACGCAGACAGCTACGAAAGCGCCCTGGAGCAACTCGCTCACGTTTCGATAGATGAGCTCACCCCTTCCCTAAGGGCGGAAGCGATGACACTGCTGGCCAAATCGAGCTTTGAGTTGCATCGGTACGATGCGTGTCGAGATGCCTGCGATGGGATCTTGCGCGACCGCGCCTCCACGCACCAACAAAAAGCGGAAGCCCTGTTTCGCATCGGCGAAATCGAAGCCAGGCAGGAACGACCCGAGCAAGCCTACGCCTACTTTCAGCGGATCTTCACGCTCTACCGCTCGGAAAGGGAACTGTGCGCCAGCGCCTACTTCAACTGCATGAAAATCCTGTATCGCAAAACCAGATACGACGACTCCCTCGCTCTCGCGGAGGAGTTGCTGGTACAGGATGACCTAGAATCATTCCCCGCCTATCTCGCCGCCCGCGATCTGGCTGATGAAATTCGCCAAATGCAATGACCGACCTCACTCGCATCCTCATCCTCGCCCTCGCGTCGGCAGCACCGAGCCTTCTCTTCCGAGCGGACACCATCACCCTCACAGACGGAACCACCGCGCATGGCTCGCTGCAAGGCCGCGAAGCCGACTTCGTCATCCTCGAAATCCACCGCAACCAGACGACCGGATACCAGCGATTCTCCCCGAGACAGATCCGCCATATCCACTTTACGGAGACATTTCATGAAGACGATCAGGCTATTCTAAAGCTAGCAGACTACCTCGGCCTGCTTCGGAAGGAAGACGAGGACAAACTGGTGAACCATCTGGACCGCTACCTCTCGTCTGACGCTCCGCTCGCCGCCTTGTCCTACGCAAAGCTCTGGAAAAGCAAGCTTGCCCAGTCAGAAAACATCGAACGGATCGATCGTCTTCTCATCACATCGGCCCTCGCCTGCCAGCTTGTAGATGAAGCCGCGATCCATGCCCGCAGCTACATCCAAAACCACCCCTCGCCTCGCAAGCAAAGCGTTGCTCGTCTGGCATTGGCGCAAGCCTACCTGAAACGCGGCCTCACCGAAGCCGCTCTCTGGCAAGCCAGCTTTCCCCTCGCCCACGGAGCCGACAACCCCATCGACTTGCAACGCTGTCGCGAATTGGCCGCGCAATGCTACCGCAAACTTGGCTACCCTGCTGTCGCAGAAAGGCTCGTATTCGAAGACGAAAACGAAACCGAGAGCGAAGCGACGCGGACCATCGTCTTCACCCCACCTTCTCTTGTCGAAACCTCACTCGACTTTTCCCAACTCCTCAAGTCCCAACCCAAACCATGAAACCGAAGAGAGCTGTTACCCTCGTATCCGTATTCATAATTCCTTACACACAAGCCGCGCAAGGCGACGATTCCTCGCTTTGGGCGATGATCCAGCAGGGAGGGTGGGCCATGATACCGCTTGTCCTGACCTCCCTCGCCATGCTAACCCTCGCCATTCATTGCTTTCGAGAAACGAGGGCTTCGAACTTCGGCCTCAACCAAAACGTATCCGACATTTCGCTACTTCTAAGAGAAGGGGATGTTTCCAAGGCGATCGAGGAACTCTCCAACGAAGCCACCACACTGGGACGATCCCTACGCTGCGGCCTAGCCAAGCTCGACCCGAGGACGGGACAAGGCGAGATCCGCTCCGTGGAAGAGGAGATCGCTACCACGATCGAGCTGGAGGAAAACGCCATTTCCCAGTGGATACACTACCTCGCCGTGATCGCCAGCGTGGCCCCCATGATCGGCTTGCTGGGCACGGTCAGCGGCATGATCGGCGGCTTTCAAACCATGGCTAGCGGTGGCATGGGACGGCCAGAGCTCTTCGCTGGCGATATCGGCGAAGCCCTTATCACCACCGCCACCGGTCTTTGCATCGGCATCCCCGCCATGGTCGCTCACTCCTACTTCAACAACCGGCTCAACACCTTGGTGGTCGAGACATCGCGACGGGCCAGCGCCGTCACCGAAGCCTTGGCCAATTCCCTCCGCCAGCCAGAACGGGTTTCGCAAACCTAGACTTGCCCCTACGCCCTCGCCCGCTGCACAGTCTGCCCCCATGCGCATTTCCGGAGGCAAAGCTCGCGGCGTCACGCTCCGCGTCGACAAGAAGGCGGTCCATCGTCCCGCCATGGACAAGCTGCGCCAAGGCATCTTCTCCAGCATTGGACCTCTGGTGGACGGCGCCCGCGTGTGCGATCTCTTCGCCGGCACCGGCTCCTACGGTCTCGAAGCCCTCAGCCGCGGAGCAAGCCATTGCACCTTTGTGGAACTCAATCGCCGCGCCACCAGCATGATTTCCCAGAACATTTCCATCGTGGCAAAAAGCATGCAGGAAAAACTGGATACGCGCATCGTCATCGGCGACGTCACGAAATTCGCCAATCCCGACGCTCCCACCCCCTTCGATTTTATCTTCGTCGACCCGCCATACGAGGCGATGGAAAGCCTCACGCCAAAACTCTTTCCAATCTTCGACCAGCTCCTGGCGGAAGACGGGCTAGTGATTTTCGAATGCCCCGGCCGCTTCGAACCCGCCGCCCCTGGTTGGCGTCCGCGCAAGCGCCTCGGCAAAGGCCTCGACCAGCCTACCGCCTGCCTGCTCCTACGCGACAGGTAGGGAGCGACCGCCGCGTCGCTCCTCCCCCAATCTCCTCCCGCCCCCACCCAAAAAAAATACCTCCCGCTCTCAATTCTAACTTTTCGCTACAACGTTGTAGCAAAAACTAAGATGCCGCCGTCGCAGGTGGTTCGCGGGAGGTTGTCAGAATCGCTTCGCTGGCCCTGCCATCTTCGATTGACCTTCGCCCGGCTCTGCGCCATTTTTCCAATGCCCTCACCTGCGTGCGCCACCCCGAATCGCGGTCACGTCTCTTACCCCAAGAAATCCCATCAATCGAAGCGACGCAGTGACGTCGCCACCTCAACTGGACCCCTCAAGACTCGAGAAAGACGCCCATGACCTACCCCCCAGAGCATATCAGAAACTTCGCCATCGTCGGGCACCAGAGCTCCGGCAAGACCACCCTCTCCGAAGCCATGTTGGCCTGCGCCGGAGTGATCAACCGCATGGGGCTGGTGGAGGCGGGCAACACCGTCTCCGACTACCACGCCACGGAAAAGGAACGCCAGATCTCCGTGCACGCCTCCTTGCTCCACTGCGCCTGGATGAACCGCAAGTTCAACATCATCGACACCCCGGGCTACCTCGACTTCATCAGCGAGGGCCTCGGCGCCTTGCGAGTGGGAGATTTCGCCATGGTAGTGGTCAACGCCACTTCCGACCCCGAAATCGGCACCGATCAGGTCTGGGAATACGCCAACCGTTTCGGACTGCCAAAGCTCATCGTGGTCAACGGCATCGACAAGGAAAACGTGGACTTCGATCAAGTGCTCGCCGACCTGCGCAGCCATTTCGGCAAAAAGGTCTTCCCCATGACCCTGCCCATCGATACGGGCCCCGGCTGCTGTCGCATCCTCGATGTGATGCGCTCCGAAGAGGTCGACTACGCTCGCGACGGCTCGGGCACCTATACCGAAACCGCCGCCGACGGGGCTTGGAAACAGCGGGTGCGGGTGCTGCACTCCGAGCTCATCGAACTGGTAGCGGAGGCGGACGATAGCCTCCTGGAAGACTTCTTCGAACAAGGCGACCTCACCGAAGACCAACTGCGCAGCGGCGTACACGCCGCCATCCAAGCCCAGACCTTCATTCCTGTTTTCGCGACCTCGGCCCTTAAAAACGTCGGGGTCGCTCGCTTGATGGACCTCGTAGCCAAATACGGCAGCTCGCCGGTGGACCGTCGCGAAGTGCCCGCCACCGACGAAGAAGGACACAAGGGCTCCATCGCCTTGGGCGACTCGTCGCCGGCTTGCTACATCTGGAAAACCATCAGCGAACCGCACGTGGGCGAGCTCTCCTTCTGCCGCATGTACTCCGGCTCCATCCATCCGAATATGGAGCTCTACAATCCGCATCGCGACGTCACCGAAAAGATCGGCCAGATCTTCACCCTGCAAGGCCACACCCGCGAAGGGATCGATGAAATCGGACCCGGCGACATCGGAGTGATGGCCAAACTGCGCGACACCCACACCGGCAACACTCTCACCAGCCCGGATCGCAAGGTTCGATTGCCACGAGTCGACTATCCGAAGCCCAATATTCACGGCACCATGGTAGCCCTGCATCAAGGCGACGAAGATAAACTCGCCGCCGGACTCACCACCTTGCACGAAGAGGACCCGACATTTCTTTTTGGATACAACAACGAGACCAAGGAGCTCGTGGTCAGCGGCCAAGGCGAACTGCACCTCGAAGTCATCAAGTCCCGCCTCTCTCGCCGCTTCAACGTGGAGGTCGACATCGTCGAGCCGCGCATCGCCTTTCGCGAAACCATCCAGATGCCCGCGGATTCGAAGTATCGCCACAAGAAGCAAAGCGGCGGCGCCGGGCAGTTCGCCGAAGTCTGGATGCGCATCCGCCCTGGCGAACGCGACAGCGGCATCGATTTTCAACAGAGTCTGGTCGGCACAAACGTGGATCGCGTCTTCGTGCCCTCGGTGGAAAAAGGCGTCAAGGCGGCCTGCGAGGAGGGCATATACGGCGGCTACCACATCACCGACCTGGCCATCGACTTCTACGACGGCAAGATGCACAGCGTCGACTCCAAGGACATCGCCTTTCAGATCGCTGGCAAAGAAGCTTTCCGAGAGGCGTTCATGGCAGCTCGGCCTTGCTTGCTTGAGCCGTTGCTCAGTGTGGAAATCACCGTGCCGGAGCAATTTCTCGGCGACGTCATGAGCGACCTATCCGCCCGCCGCGGACACATCCATGGCATCGAAGGGGAAACCAAATACCGCACCATCAAAGCGGAAGTCCCCCAGATGGAGATGTACCGCTACGCCACCACCCTGCGCTCCCTCACCGGCGGGGTGGGTCTGCACAACGAAACGTTCTCCCGCTACGAACTGCTGCCCCCGCAACTGGAAAGCCGCGTCCTAAAAAGCGAAAAACTCGCCCACAGCCACTAAAGGTGGGACGCGGCCTCCGGACGCGTTCAGTCCTTGCTCTCTCTAGCTGCGCAAATTCTTGCCCGACCTGAGCAGCCCCCAAGCCATCGCGAACGACAAGCCCAGAAACACCCCGCTGACCGCCAAGCTGCTGGCCAGGCTTACGTCGCTGACGCCTGTCATGCCATAGCGGATACCATTGACCATGTAGAGAAACGGATTGAACAAGGCTACCTCGTGCCACGGCTCCGGCAGCAGGGTGATGGAATAGAAGACGCCCCCCAGAAAGGTAAATGGCACCACCACGAAATTGGGCACGAAGTTGACGTGCTCGAATTCCCGAGCCACCACCGCGGTTCCCAGCCCAAACAAGCTGAACGCAGCAGAGACCAGCGCCATGAATCCCACGGTCAAAACTGGATTGTACATCGTCTGGGCCCCAAACCCAGCCGCGATCGCCCAGATGATGCAGGAAGTCATCAAACCGCGCACCAGTGAGGCCGCGGTGTAGGCGGTCATGATCTGGATGTTCGACAAGGGAGACGCCAAAATGTCCACCACCGAACCGTGCACCTTGGTCAGGAAGAAGGAAAACGCGGAGTTGATAAACGAGTTGTTGATCAGCGACATCATGATCAGCCCCGGGGTGAGAAAATCCATGTACGCCACCCCACCCATCTCATCGAGCCGGCTCCCCAAGGAAAAGCCGAATACCAGAAAATAGAGCATGGTAGTGATCACCGGGCTGACCACGCTCTGGCCAGCGATCACCATAAAGCGCTTGATCTCGCGACGAAAGAGAATCCACGCATTGTACCACCCCGACGATGCCCGGGCTTCCGTAGCGGAACGCTGGATACGCTTAAGCGCCTTGTCTCGATTGATCATCGTCCAGCCTCCTTCTTGCCGTTTTTCAGCAAATCCTTGAAGATATCTTCCAAGGAGCTTCTGCCCGCTTGCACATCCACCACCAGCAAGCCGCGCGCTCGACCGAAATCCACCAGCCTGCCGACAAGGTGCTCCTCCGAACCATCGTTTTCGCTCGGTTCGTAGTCGATGCGAAACCGATGCCCGTCCTCTTGCGTGACTCGTCCGAGATTCGCTGCGAGCATCGTATCCAAAGAAACAGGACCCGAGAAGGAAACCCGCACCCAGCGACGCCCGAGCTCCGAGAGCAACTCCTCGCGCGGCTGCACGCGCAACAGTTT
The DNA here is from genome assembly GCF_031127815.1 of Pelagicoccus sp. SDUM812003. Lineage (NCBI taxonomy): Bacteria > Pseudomonadati > Verrucomicrobiota > Opitutia > Puniceicoccales > Pelagicoccaceae > Pelagicoccus > Pelagicoccus sp. SDUM812003. Next base: position 208,343 of record NZ_JARXHY010000009.1, read on the forward strand.
CCCTTGATCGATGATGCCGATGCGGTCCGCGAGCTGTTCCGCCTCTTCCAGATAGTGCGTGGTGAGCACGATGGTCACACCGTCCTCCTTGAGCTTCGAAACGTTTTCCCAGAGTTCCTCCCGCAACTCCACATCCACGCCTGCGGTAGGCTCGTCGAGAAACAGCACCGCCGGATCGTGCATCAGGGCCTTGCAAACCATCAAACGCCGTTTCATGCCGCCGGAAAGGCGACGCGTGTTGGTATCCGCTTTTTCATGCAAGGCGAAGCTGCGCAACATCTGTTCAATCTTCTTTTTATCCGGGCGCTGGCCGTAGTAGCCGGATTGGTAGAACAAGGCCTCGCGGGCTGAAAAGAAGCCGTCGAAATTCAACTCCTGCGGCACCAGACCAACCAGACGCCGCGTAATGCGAAAGTCACTACGCACGTCGTAGCCGCCTACTTCGATGCGTCCCTCGAAGTCCTGGATCAGTCCTGAGGCGCAGCCGATGGCGGTGGTTTTCCCTGCTCCATTCGGTCCCAGCAGGGCGAAGATCTCCCCTGGCTCCACCGTCAAATCGACGTCCTTCAAAGCCAGAAAGTCGCCATATCGCTTGTTCACTCCCACAAACCGCAACGCCGCGGTTGCCACACTGCTCTCCTCCATATCGACCAGCTTGCCGCTCAAGACTTCTCGATCAAGCGCGAAGCCGACCTCCCTGCGTCCGAACACGAAAAAGCCGCAGCGTTCGAAACGCCGCGGCTTGAAATTTTCTTCAGGTGGCGCGAGACGTCCTCGGCTCGCGCGTCCCACCATTCACCCGATCTTAGTGCGAAGTGTCCTGCACCTTGCCCTTGGGCTGGCCGATCTCCGCGAGCAGTTCGTTGAACCAGTCCTGGTTGGTGTCGAAAGGCTTGCCGCCGGCCACGCGATCGAATTCGCAAGCCCGTAGGATGTCGCGGTTGTTTTCGTCGTGACCGATCACGCCGCTTTCACCGTCAAACGCAGCCTCAACAGCCTTGTCGACGCAGCTCTTGATCAGGTTCAAGTCCTTGACGTTGGCCGCTGCAGCGCGCGAGTAGTAGCCGCTCTTCTGAACGAGTACCTTCTCCGCTCCGATCAGTTCCTTGAACTGCTTGGCGAAGTACTGGCCTGGGTTGATGAAGTCGAGCTGCACGTGACCGAAGGCGTCGCGGATGATTTCTTCGCCCGCCGCTTCCTTCTTGGCTACGATGTCAGCCACGCCAGCGCCCTCGGAGAGGAAGATGTTGACCGCGTCGTGCTCGTCGAGCTGCTTGCGCAAACGATCGGCTTCCGCTTCCAGGTCAATGCTGAGCTCCGGCACGTAGACCGCGTGCACGTCGTGACGCTCGCGGGAGAGGCCGATTTCCGGCACCCAGTACCGGCACTTCTGGCGCTTGTGGTACTCGTAAGCGGTGTAGGCCGCGAGCCAGCCGCAGTGGCGGCCCATCACTTCGTGGATGATCAGCATGCGCGGGCTGCTGTTGTGCTCGGCCACCACGTTTTCAAAATAGTTCGCCCCATGCTCGGCCGCGGTGTAGGCGCCCAGGGACTGCTTGATCGGGTAGACGTCGTTGTCGATAGTCTTGGGCAGACCGATGACGCGCAAGGCGTAGTCGTTCTTGGCCAAATAAGCCGCCAGGTCCGCCGCCGCAGTGTTGGTGTCGTCGCCACCGATGGTGTGGAGAACGTCCACGCCATCCTTGACCAGCTGGTCGGCTGCTACCTTCTGAGGGTCTTCGCCTTCCTTGACCAGGCCGCGCTTCACGCAGTCCTTGACGTTGGTCAGCTTGACGCGGCTGTTGCCGATGGGGCTGCCGCCAAACAGGTGCAAGTTGCCCGCATTTTTGCGCACTTCCGGGGTCACTTCGTAGCTCAAGCCTTTCAGCAGCCCGTAGTAGCCGTTCTTGTAGCAGATAATCTCCACGTCCGGATCGATTTCCGTGTAACGCTGGATCAAACCACCAATTGCGGAGGAGAGACAAGGGGCTAAGCCGCCTGCCGTGAGGATGCCTACTTTCTTCACTTTCATAGTTCGAAAATTTCAGAGGGACGGCATTGCTAGAGCGCTTTCCGAAGAAATACAAGAAAGCAGGAGCAGGAATTCGCTTGTTGGCGAGTCGCAAAACGGCGGGTCAGCGCCCCGCCCTACAAACATCCTGTAGGTCGCCGCGCCGAGGCGACACCCCATCGCGCCGACCGATTCGACCTACTCCTCCCTGCGATTCTCCGCTGGCAAGAGCTCGATCAATTCGTTCGGCCGTCCCGCCCGTTTCTTCAAGGTGAAGGCGTCGTACAGCCGCCCGGTCGCGGTGAAGGCCTTGTATTCCAACTCGTCGCCCGCGATCGAAATCACCTGATACAGCTGCGCGTCCTCCGCTACCCGCTTGGCGAAATCTCCCTTGGTGATGTCGTACATTTTGGGCCCGCTCACCGATACCACATACACCGTGCCAATCTCCGGGTCGTAGGCCTGCTGGTAGCCGCTGGGGATGTTCGCGAAATCCGCCGTGTCACGAATATCGCCGGTGCGGGCGTAGGTATGGTCATGACCGTTGAGCACAAGATCCACTTTGAACTCGTCGAAAACCGGCTTCCACAGCTCGCGCAGCTCCTTGTTGTCGCGATCGCTGGCTGGGGAAAAGATTGGGTGGTGAAAGGTCAGCACCGTCCAGCGATTCGTGTTATCCTCCAAGACCTTGCGCAGCCAAGGAACCTGCTCCTCTCGGCTGCGGTTGGAATCGAGCGAGATGAAACGCGTCCCTTGATAATCGATGTAATAACAAGTCTCCTCCGTGCCGCCCGGACCCCCTTGCAGAGGAAAGGAAAACTGAGGCCGCCAGTGCGTGCTCACTGTCGGAATACCGCGATTTTGCAGGCGATCGCGCAAGGGTTGCTTGTCGACCTCCGTGCCGAGCAGGTCCTCCTCCAAGTAACCCGTCAGCTCCTCGACGCCCTCACCCACCAAGATGATCTCGTCATCGTCATTGACCTCCAGATACGCGCTGCGCCCATCGGCACTTCGAGCCGTCACCTTGTAGAGCTCCTTCCCATCGTCGGACTTGGTTTCTACGATCTCCACATCCAGATCCAGCGCCGCGCCATCCTTGGCGTTCCAGAAACGCTCGTTGGCCGGGCCTTGGTTGGCTCGAAAGTACTCATGATTTCCAGGGGTCGCGATCACGGGAATGGTGCCATTCACCCAGCCTGGAGCTCCATGCCATTCGCCCCATTCCGCGTCCAGCTCGTCGCGGTTGATCAAGTCCCCCGCATGCAGCGAAAACGCCGCTCGCGGAGCCTCGCTAAACGCCTCGCGAAACACGCGCGACCAGTGCGTCTTCACCTCGTTTTGAGCATCGCCGAAGTAGATGAAGGTAAACGGCTCCGCCGTGGCGCTGGCGGTGCGAAAGTGGAAGTACTCGCTCCAGTTCTCCCCATCGCCCACCCGATAGGCGTAGAGCGTATCCGGCTCCAGACTACGAAACGTCACCGAGTGGTAGTGGGCCTCGTTGATATCGCTCTTGAAAAATTCGGTGGTCGCTTTGAAGCGATCCGGCTTCAGAGCCCGCCCGTTGGCATTGGCGATGGCGATCTCCGCCACCGCTTGCTTGACCGACGTATCCGTGCGCCACGTGACCGCCTGGGTGGTGGCAGGATCATCGTTCCAGGTAAGCACCACCCGCTCCGGGATCGGCGTAGGCGCATGTTCGAGCTCGACGGCAAACTTCGCCGGATGCCAATGGTCACCGGATTCGTGGGCCAGCAAAGCAAACGGCGTCGCCAGCAGCAGAAGTAAAAGGGATTTTCGTAAGTGTTTCATCGATACAAAACTAAAATTCGTTTCAAAGCAAAAAAGAGAGGCGCTCGCACGCGCCTCTCGTGTTTTAGAAATTTCGATCCTTCTTCAGCCGAGGTCTTAGAACTCGAACTCCGCTCCGAAGGTAAACTTGCGTCCAGCGAAGCTGGCATCTTCCACGAACTGGGCATAGCCTTGGTAGGAGATCTGAGGACGATCCGTCAGGTTGGTCGCGGTGGCGAAGAGTCGCACGCCTTCGTTAACCTGATAGGATACTTCCGCGTCCACCCGCTCCTCGGCAGCGTAGAACTCGTCGCTCTCGATATCGTCTCCAAGACCCTCGATATAGTCGTCGCGGAAGCGATAGTCGATGCGGGCGCTGAGGTTCCCAAGGTTATAGTCCAAGGTCGCGGTATAGAGCAGCTCCGAAAAGCCTTCCAGCGGTAGTTCGCGGCCGTCAGTACGATTTGGATACTCGGCATCGCTCTCGGTGAAGGTGGTGCTCAGAGCGACCCCAAAACCGCGCAGGGCGCCGGGCAGGAAGTAGAGCTGCTGGCGAGCGATCAGCTCGATGCCATAGTTGGTGGCTCCCGCTCCGTTGACCGGACGCTCGTATTCCAGATCGCCGCCGTCGGCTGGGATGGGGATGCCGTTTTCGTCCAGCTCGTCGAAGTCGTAAACCTGCGTGTAGGTGAAGTTTTTGATATCCTTGTAGAAGACGCCGATGGAGTAGAGGCCGCCGCGCTCGGTGTAGTACTCGATCTGGGCGTCGAGGTTGTCGGACTCCGCCGGGATCAGATTCGGGTTGCCGTCTTCGATGTTGCCATCGTCATCCACCCAACGGCCACGCGACAATTCGCTTAAGCGGGGGCGGGCGTAGCTCTTGTTGTAGCTCTCGCGGAGAATGAGGTTCTCGCTGAGCGCGTGACGGAAGTGAATGCCGGGGAGCCAAAAAGAGTGCGAGTTGCCACTCTGCACCGGTGTCACAGTCGCCACGTCGTCCAGGTAGCTGACGATCTTGTTGGTATTGTCCCACTTGTTTTCTTCGAAGCGAACGCCTGCAATGATGGTGTGGATTCCGGTCTCGTAGGTGCCCATCACGTAAGCGGCGCTTACGGTTTCCTCCGCGTCGTAGTCTTCCACGTTGCTATCCTCTAGGGAATCGTCCTCCACAAACTCGAAGAGCTCCGGATTCGTATTCAACATATCGAGACCGATCTGCGGCTGCACGTTGTAGTACTTTTCCTTGAGAAAAATGACTTCGTCGGTCGGCACGATGACGTCCGCATATGGAAAATCTTCGTCCATCTCGTAGAGGTCCACCGTCATATCGCGGAACTGCGAGCTCTTGCGGTATTTGGCTCCAGTCTTGAAGGTGAAGCTGCCACTTTCGCCAGCGAATTTTCGCTCCCAATCGATGCGGGCGCTGTGAACCTTCTCTTCCTTCACGCCCCAGATGTCCTCCAGTTCGCCTTCGGTCATCTGGCTCAGATCGGTGGAATCGACTCCATTGACCACGTTCACTGCGATATCGCCACGGGCGTCGACAATATCGTATTCGAAAATAAACCACGGATCTTCCGGCTCCATGAGCATGTTAAGCTCGCTGTCGTCGTTGATCTTCGCCTTGTTTCGCGAGAAATAGACATCGTAGGTCAAAAGGTTCGACTCCAACTCGTGTCGTCCGCCCATGGATACGGAGTACAGGTCGTTATCTTGATCATCCAAAGTTCCAATCCAGCCGCGAGAGGCTTCGCTGTCTTCCGAACCACGGCCGTAGGTCGGAGTCAGAGCAGCGTAGGTCTTGCTTCCGTCAGCGTCGTTGTCGAACTCGGTGTCGATATCGATATCGGTCTCATACTTCACGCCGCTGCGCTCGTACTGGCTGATCATAGGGCGGAAGTAGAAGGAGTTGCGTTCGTCCGTGCGGAAGTCGATCGAGCCGCTCAGCGTCTGCGTGGTGGTGGTGCGGGTGTCGTGCTCAAAGTGAGTCGACTCCATGAACCAAACCGGCGTATCGTAAGCGTCGAGCCCCAGCTCGGGATTGGTTTCCGGAGTGACTTGCACCCAGTCCTGGTCCGCATTGCGAGAGTAGCGGTCCGTCTCGTAGCTGCTGACAGTGAAGGCGATGCCGAGGTTCTTCTCGCCGCCGCCCATGCTCAAGAGGTCGGAGTAGGAAAAGGTGGCTGCGTGCCCCCAGTTGTCCGGCTCTTCGTTAAGCACTCCTGCGACCTTAAGCTTCATCTTTTGCCCATCACGTTCGAAGGCGCTGCGTGTCACCAAGTTTATGATACCGCCAATGGCGTCGCCATCTTGGTCAGGCGTCGGAGCCTTGATCACTTCGATGTTGGTCACGCCATCGGCTGCCATCTGGCGCGGGTTGTAGCTGTTGCTGCCGCCCGAGGACGGAACGCGGTTTCCGTCCATCTGCACCGAGTTGAACTCGCCCGCGATGCCGCGGATGTTGATGCTGCCTTGAGAACCGTCCTGCGACTCGTCCACGCTGATGCCGGGCAAGCGCTGCAGAGCCTGCCCGATATTGCCATCGAGCACCGCCCCGAAGTTCTCTTCCGAAACCACATTCACGATGCCGGCGGCGGTCTTCTGCTGGTTGATGGCTCGGGCCTGACCCGACATGAAGCCGCGCACCGTGACCGACTCGAGCTCGACCACCCGCGATTCCAAATACACGTCGATCTCCTTCGCAGCTCCCGAGGGGATCGCTACCTGCTCAGTGTATGAGACCAGTCCCACGTAGTCCACTTTCACCTGCTGCGTTCCAGCAGGCACTTCAGAGATGGTGAAACGACCCAAGGCATCGGTGTAGTCCTTCAGACTGGTTCCAGGGACGGAGACGATCGCTCCCTGTAAGGAACGTCCGCTATCCGCTTCTCTGACCTGACCGGTCAAGGTGCCGGAGTTCGATTGGGCATTTGCCGCAAAAGCTATGCTGAAAGCTAACAATCCGAAAAAGGCCTTTCGGAAACGTGTTACCAGTCGCATCGCCTTGAGAGAGATTCTCTGAGTGTAGTTTGATATAGATTCAAGGTCCATGACACCCTGAACAACTCTCCCAGCGCACCCGCCGGTCAATCGTCAATCGCTAGAGCGGAATCAATTTTGCGTGCCCGTAACCTGCATCGTCAAACCGACACAAACGACACACGATCGAAAGACAAGTATCAACATTTTACCTACACTGATCTTACGGAATCCACTGAAGTGACCCGACCCGCAAAGACCCTTATTCAATAGAGGCCAGCAGACTAGCCAAAGTCAATGCTCACCCCATCGCACTCCTCACCCACTGCGGCTGCTGACGCATCGCGAGGACATCTCCACGCCCCAACTCCACATCGATCCGTCCCAAGCGCATGCCGGCCCAGCCTTGCTGGGTGATGCGCGTCACGCCGCCGCCCTTGCGCGGGAGCTCCACTAGCTCATCAAGGAAGGTGTGCGAATGCCCGCCTAAGATGAGGTCAACTCCCTCGACTTCAGCAGGAAAACGGTCGTCGCGCATCTCCTCGCCTTCGTAACGGGTATTGTAGCCCATGTGCGAGAGGCAAACGATCACGTTGCAGCCACGAGCCTTCAGCTCGCTCACGCACCGCCGGGCCGACTCCACCGGATCGAGATAGACTACTCCCTCATGGTTGGCCGGGCTCACCATGCCCTCTAGCTGGCAAAGGAGTCCAAAAATCCCTACCCGAAACGGACCGATCTCTTTGATGGTCCATGGCTTGATCAGAGGGGCCAGCTCCTTGGCACCGCTCCAGTCGAGATTGCTGGAAACCCACTGGAATGCGGCGTTGGGCATAGTTTTCTCCAGTCCTTCGATCCCGTTATCGAACTCGTGATTTCCCACCGTAGCGACCTCATACCCCATACGATTCATGGCCTCGATCTCCACCTCGCCTCCGTAGAGATTGTAGTAGGGCGTGCCCTGAAACATGTCACCGCTGTCGACGAGCAAGGTGTATTCCTCGCGCTCGCGTATCCGGTCGATCAATACCTTCCGTCGAGCCACACCACCGAGCCCCTGATTTCGGCCACCGTCCAAGGGGAAAGGATCGATGCGCGAGTGCGTGTCGTTGGTCTGCAGGATTGTGAGCGTCGGCCTTGGTTGCGACACCTTGCCCAGCGCTCCCGATAGCGCTGTCAGTCCCAATCCCGCTGTCCCAATAAAACGTCTACGATTCATCTTGTAACGCTCCTTCCCTATTCGACGAAAAACACACGCCCTTCTCCGGCATCCCGAATCTCGATGCCATTCCTAGTCAGCTGCGAGAGGTGCAGCACGATGGCATCGCGTTGTACCAAGTTTGTCGATACGTCTTTCTCAATGATCCACTCCGGTTTGAAAAGTCTATCCCAGGTCGATACCAGATAGTCGATGCTGACCATGCGATACGTCTTCCTGGGATCGATTAGCTCCCCATTTATCCGCGCCTCCACAACCTCTTGATCGCTGTTGATCGCCACGCGTATTCCCGAAACGGCGACACCGCCGCTGCCCGCGATCTGCCGGGCCAGCTCTTCCACCAGCTCGCCCTTCACTTCCAAATAGGTCAGGTAGTTTTCGAAGGGCGACAGCTCCATGATCAAACCCATGGTAAGCGGCCCTTCGGGCAAATCGCGCCGCAGGCCACCGAAGTTCGTCACCGCCAGGTCCACCGGCGCCTCGAACTCCGTCTCGCCGACGAACCTCAAGGAATCCGCCACCAGATTCGAAAGCCCGCATTCCGGTCGGGTGCGCGTGAGCGGCTCCGCCGCTACCCCGATCACCTCCGCAGCGAAGGCTTCCACGCCTTCGCGAAAGGGACGCAAATAATCCGCCATCTCCGCGTCAGCCGGCAAATCCGACGAAACCGGGAGGGCCTCGAAAATGACCTCCGATCCTTGCGTCGTGTCGGCGGCCGACGCCGACGTAAGCGCCGCGGCCCACCCCAGCAGGGCCCCTACCCAGATTCCTCTTCCTCGCATCATCATTCCAAAGGATAGCATCCTGCCTGCCATCCGCCCCCAGGCAAGCCCTCCGAGCGCCTATCGAGCCACAAAACCGCGCCAAGTCGGCGTGAAAGCAGCCCGCGCCATCCCCTCGCCGAGCCGAACCGCCACCCCGACTCACTCCTCTTGCGTAAAAAGCCCTCAAAAACAGCTACTCGCCTCGCCAATCGTTCCAACCGGGCCACCTTGGCGTCGACGAGACGATCGAGCAAGATGGCTTCGAACACCAAAAACCACAATCAGACTGCGCCGGCTGCGTCGGGCGCTTCCACCGCCAGGCGCCTTCAAAGCTGGCAGTGGGCCTACTACGGCATCGCCGCATTCAGCTCCCTCTCCATCGCTCTCGGGCTGTTCTTCAGCCACATCCTGGTCTCCCGCAGCCATCGCATCTTGGCCCAGGAAACCTACTGGATGCAGACGACCGATCAGCTCACCACCCTATCGGATCACATACTGCAAGGGAACCAGCCGGGCAACGACGCCTTCGAGAGCCTCGATCCAGTGCTCGAGCGCCACCGCAAAGGCCTCTCCTACGCCCGCTATCGGAATACGATCGCGCGGCTGCGAGCCCATTTGCACGACAGCTCGCCTGATCCCGAGTTTTCGAACCGCATCCTGCAGGCGCTCGAGCAACTCGACGGGCATCTCCGCGTGCACGACGCCCAGGCTCAGGCCATCTTCGACTCCCTCTCCATGGCCGATTTCACCGCCGCAAATTCCCTCATGCCCTCTATGGACCGACAGGCGGCCAACGCCAGCTCGCTGGTTTCAAGCCTCATCCACTCGATCAGCGACCACCAGCTCGAAACCTACCGAGAAGTCGATTCGCAAACGACGCGCTTCACCCGCTTTCAGGCCATCCTCGGACTGGCCATTATCCTGATCATCGCCTTCGCCGTGGTACTGGGCAGGCGACTGTTCAAGCACTTGCGGCGCGCTACCGTCGACGCGGAACGCCACCGGGCCACCGCCGAAAGCGCTCTCACCGAACTCGAATACCAGACACATGCCCTGGACCAGCATTCCATCGTCGCCATCACCGATACCGCCGGCCGCATCCAGTACGTCAACGACAAGTTCTGCCAGATTTCCCAGTACGGTCGGGACGAGCTGATCGGGCAGGACCACCGCATCCTCAATTCAGGACACCACGCCAAATCGTTCTTCACGGAGATGTACCGAACCATCGCCCAAGGCGAGGTGTGGCAGGGCGAAATCCGAAATCGAGCCAAGGACGGAAGCTGCTACTGGGTCGACACCACCATAGCTCCCTTTCGAAACGAGAGAGGCAGGATCGATCGCTACGTCGCCATTCGCTCCGACATCACCGAGCGCAAGAAATCCCAAGCGAATCTGATCGCCGCCTTGCAGGCCGCAAACGAAGCCAAGGAGGCCGCCGAAGTTGCCAACAAGGCGAAAAGCGAGTTCGTCGCCACCATGTCCCACGAAATCCGAACTCCCATGAACGGTGTGATCGGCTTCGCCAACCTGCTGCTCGACTTGCAGCTGCCCAAACAGGCCCACCAATGGGCCCGCTCCATCCTGCAGTCCGGTCAAGCCTTGCTCACCATCATAAACGACATTCTTGACTTCTCAAAAATCGAAGCCCGCAAGCTCGACATCGAGACCATGCCCTTCGACCTCAGAACCGTGGCCGAGGAAGCCGCTGAGCTGCTCAGCAACCAAGCGAACGAAAAGAATCTGGAACTCGTCCTGCGCTTCGATCCAGACCTCCCTCGAGGATTCCTGGCGGACCCAGGGCGCGTCAGGCAAGTCATCCTGAATCTGGCGAACAACGCCATCAAGTTCACCGAAAAAGGGCACGTCTTCATCGAAATATCGCCCGATCCCCAGTACCCAAAGGCCTACGCTCGTATCTCGATCTCGGATACAGGAATCGGAATCCCTCCTGAAGTACAAGACAAGCTCTTCACCAAATTCACCCAAGCCGACAGCTCCACCTCTCGAAAGTTTGGCGGCACCGGACTGGGACTCGCCATTTGCAAGCTGCTGTGCGAGCTGATGGGCGGCCAGATCGGCGTCGCCAGCCAGGAGGGCGAAGGCTCGACATTCTGGTTCACCCTGCCTTTTCCAGAAAACGAAGTGGACCTCCCACACCCTCGGCAGCTGCCAGACATCTCGGGTAAACGCTCCCTCATCGTCGACGACCTTCCCCTGAATCGCCAGGTACTCCATGAGCAGTGCGGAAAATGGGGCTTGCTCTGCGACACCGCGGAAAACGCCAAGCAGGCCCTCGAAATGATGGCCTCCGCCAACCAGCAGCAACGCCCCTACGACATCGCGTTGCTCGACCATTGCATGCCCGATATGGATGGGCTCACGCTCGGACAGAGTATCCGTAACGACCCTAGCGCTAGCAACACCGCGCTGATCTTGATATCCTCGGGCGCCGATCCGACTGAACAGGCGAAATCCCTTTCCGTCGGCTTCAATGCCTACTTCATGAAGCCAGTGACCAAACCCGATTCGCTACGCCTCGCCATCGCAAAGGCCTGCGGACTGGTCTGCTCCTCATCGCCCCTTCCCGAGCCGCTCGCTTCCTCCTCCGAAGCTCCCATCCTGCCACCCGTCGGGTCATACCACATCCTTATCGTCGACGACACCAGCGTGAATCAAACGCTGCTACGCACCATGCTGGAGCAAAAGTTCAACTACCGTGTGGATGTCGCCGCCAACGGAAAGGAAGCCGTCGATCAGTATCTTTTATTCAACTACGACGCCATCTTCATGGACTGCATGATGCCTGTGATGGACGGTTTCGAAGCCACTCGAAAGATCAGAACGCTCGAAGCGCGCCGAGAGAAAGAGCGCGTTCCCATCATCGCCCTCACCGCCAACGCCATCATTGGAGACGACATCAAATGCTACCAGGCAGGCATGGACGACTACCTGAGCAAGCCCATCGACCCTCCGAAACTGATCGCCGCCCTCAAACGCTGGCTTAGCGAAACCGCCCACCATTCCGATTCGCCGGACCAGCAGAAGGATGAGGCGCCAAAGTCGAGCCCGCCCTACTTCGATCAGACCCGTATCAACACTATCTTCGGACACAGCCCGGAACTCATCCCGGAAATGCTTGGCATCTTCGCGGAATGCCTCAAGTCGCTGGAAAAACAGGCACAAAGCTACCAAGACCTCAACCAGCTTCGCCACATCTCCCACACCATCAAGGGCAGCGCCGCGGAGTGCGGAGCCGACGCCCTCAGCGAAGTCGCCACCCGTCTCGAAAACGCCTGTATCCAGAAAAACCATTCAGGAGTTAAGGAACTTGAGAAGGAATTGCTTGAAACCATGAGCCGCACTCTCGACTGCATCCAAAACGCCCTTACCAGCTTCAGCCAAGACAGCTCGTCGCTCTGATCCATCCACCCAGCGACGCAACTCGTTTTTGCAACGTTACAAATAAGAGTTGCATCCCCGCGACGTCCACCCCTCAAAAAGCAAGCCAGGGTCAGGGGGTACCAAAGCCCCGCAAGGCTACCCTATTCGCCCTGCCGGTCTTCCATTTCGGACAGGGCGATCAGAAGGATCGTTCGAGGCAGCCGTCGCGCGTCGTTCCTCGTATCGACATTTCTCTTACGCCTCGAAATGAATTCTACCCACTCCGGTGTCGTCCAAATAAAAAGCCCGCGCCAATGGCACGGGCTCGCAAAAGGGAATAAAAAAGAGCGTCGACTTCCTACTAAAACAACGACCGACCGAGCAGCTTGAGAGCCCCGAATTGCGAGGCGTCTTGATACGCTTGACCGCTAACGTCGTTCCACGTGGCGACGCTAGTGCGAATGCCATCGCCCGCGCCATCGTCGTTCACCTGAATGTCGAAACCGACAAACGAATCCGCATCGCCCAGGTCGATACGGGCTTCCACCACGTATCCACCATCCACTACACGCGTGGCGGACTCGATACGATCCGCGCTAGCCGCGCCGCCGAAGCTCACCTCGTTGTCGAAGTTGATTCGGTATTGGGCGTCGTCGCCGTCGTAGGAGGTGGTTTGGGCGTTGTTCTCGTCGATGAAGATCTCGATCGAATCCTGCTCCCAAGGGTTGGGGCTCGCTTTGCTGAGCACGGGATCGCTCACCAGCGCGTAGAGATAGAGCGAACCGCGATCGTACATGAGGCGGACTTCAGCCGTAGCGCCGGAATCGCCTGAGACGAAGGTTTGCGTCTCGAAAGGCGACGCGTGGCGCCAGCGTTTGTCCATATACCCATCGATCGTCGCCCGACCGGGCAGAACGATTTCGATGTTCTTCTCATCCATCATGGTCAAGGTGCCGGCGTTTTCGTCGCTCTCGTCCTGACCATGGCGAATGTCGCTCCAAGATGCTTGTTTCGCCGAAGCGGCATCCGTCACGCGCACATCGAATTTCACCTGATCATCGACTTGGAGTTCGATGCCAAGCGGTATCGATGCTTCAAGCCGATAGCCAGTCCAGGTTGGCGTGATCATCGCGTTGGCTCCGGCCGGACGTTGACGTCCGTATTTGTCGAATCGATACGTCATGCCTTCCACGAAGACTTCGACGCTGTCACCGTAGCGAAGCCGATCGTCAACCTCCACTTGCAAGTAGAGGGTATCGCCTTCCCAGAGCGCCTTGAAGGACGCCCAGCTGTCTTCTTCGCCTTCCGACACCAAGGCCGTTTCAGCGATGGCTTTCCAGCGGATCTCTTCCATGGCGTTGATCCGTGGGCTGCCTTTTGTCACCGAGAGCGACTTGGGCGTAAGCGGCAAGACTGACGGATCTACGATTCCCCAATAAGCCCACTTCGCTTGCAGGTCTTCGTCGAACAGCAGCGGTTTGTCGTCACGGGTGATCGGGAAGGTCTTCAGCCAAGTATTGTCATCAGCCATGCCCCATAGCGTGATCGTACTAATGATGTCACTCAGTTCTCGATACAGCTCGAAGATGTCGCGATAGCGATAGCCTTGCTCGATCAAGGTTTCCTGAGAAACCGGACTGGTGTCGGTGCTGTTGGTGTAGGCGCTGATGTCCAGCTCGGTTACCTGATTGTCCAGTCCCATCTCCGCAAACGTCTCAAGGGTCTGGCGAATGAGATCCAGAGGCGGATACTCCACGTTCATATGCATCTGGTGGCCCACGCCATCGACTGGCACGCCACGATCCAGAAGCCCTTGCACGACGGCTTTCAGGGCGTCGCGTTTAGCGGGATTGGTGGTGCTATAGTCGTTGATGTAGAGGCCAGCTCCGGTGCCGACTTCATCGGCGAACTGGAAGGCGAGGTCGATAAACTCCGGTCCAACAATCTCCAACCACGGCGAAATGCGCAGGCCGCCAGGCTGATTAGAGTCGATCACTTCGTTTACCACGTCCCAATCGGTGACCACGTCCGCATAGCGTTCCATGACCGCTGTGATGTGCGTGCGCATGCGCTCGATCACCAGGGCCCGGTCATCCGGATCCCCTGGTGTAAGTGGATTTCCACTACTGTCTTCGAACACCCAATCCGGGACCTGCGAATGCCAGACCAAAGTATGGCCGCGCAGCAACAGCCCATTGTCGCGAGCGAAGTCCGCTATCGTATCCGCCGGGCCCCAGTTGAAGTTGCCCTCGGTAGGTTGCAGGCTGCTCCACTTCATTGCGTTGTCCGCCGTCACACTAGCAAAGTGCTTGAGAAGAAGTTCGGCGTGCTGACCTACAGTTTCCCCTGGGTTGATTGCGGCCCCGATGGGGAAGCTATCCGCCCAAACGTCCTTCACCGATGGGATGTCCGTCTGGATCGGAATCGGAGGCAGGTACATCAGCAGGAACTCGTCGATGTAGAAGGATACGGTGGCGCTATTCGCTTCGACGTAGAGCTGCATGGACTCGGCATCGCGGCTGAAGGTGTATTCAGTTATCAAATTCACCCATGCGTCGGAGGTGACTTGAGTATCGCCGATCACCGTGCTGTAGGATGTCTGGCCATCGAAGGTCGATTGCAGACTGAGCCTGAGATTGGCGGGATCCTGCCCGGGAAGCAGTTTCACCCACAGCGAAATCAGGTACTTGTCTCCCTTGTGCATCTTGCACATGGTGTCGATCGACGCCCCGTTCCACGTTGCGGTGCGCCCCGTCACTTCCAGGCTGTAGTCGCCATCGTAACTGTCGGTGGAGACAACTGTGGTTGAAACGGACCCTCCGCGCGGAAACCAGCCATCGGTGCCACCCAGCTCGAAGTCAGACATCAAACCAGACTGATCGTGTGGTGTGGGACAGAACTCGTTTGGCGCCTGCCCTTCGATCAGAAAGTCGTCCATGTAGTAGGAGATCCCAGTCGTCGCGCCTTCGAGATAGATCTGGATTTGGGTCGTGGCGGTGCCGGAATAGCTGTAGCTGCCCTGCAACTGAACCCACGCCGAATCAGTCACCGTCACCGGCGCGTTCACTTGAGTGAAGTTCGCGGTACTTCCTTCGTTTCGCTGCACTGTGAACTTCAGGTCAGCAGGCGCCTGTCCGGCCGCCATCTTGACCCAAGCGGAAATCTGATAGGTCTCGTCGGGCAGCAACAGACTCGTCACGTCGCGCGACGGTCCGTTCCAGGTAGCAGTGCTGCCGGAGGTGAGCAGACTATTCGTTCCAGTGTACGCGTCCGCGGTGGTGTTGACGACAGTCACAGTGCCGCGCGGGCCCCAGCCTTGGGTGCTGCCATCTTCGAAACCGTTGCTCGTCACCTGAGCGCTGGCTCCCGCTGCGATCAGCGAAGATGCTAGGAGAAGAGACGCCAGACGCGTTCTTGGTTTAGATAGAAAAAGCCGCCCGAGGCGACCGAGTAAGGTGGGGCTCTGCCTATTGCAGAGTCCGCGAATTTTCATCAATGAATAATTGATTATCATGTAGTTGCGAATTGTTGCTTCCCTAGCAGCCCTCCGGACAGAATCGCGTTTCGCATGCGATGCGGACCAGAGAGGCGGCGACTCGCCGCTCGCGGCGAGAAACGTGGTGGGATCGTTCAGGGGGTTGGTGTTCAATACGAAAACAAGCCGAAGGCCTTTCAGGGTAAATTGCGCGCTCCGACTCGGTTGAGGCCGACCCATCGAAATCCGGGACCACAAGGGGCTGGCCCGATTCGATCGATCGGGCACTAGCAAACGAGCCCCCACAACCGCCCTCAAGCGCGAACGTCTCTTCGCATGCCCTCTTCTCGCTGCGCGTCTAAATCAACGCTAAATCAGGGCTCTTCCCCCGTCCTCCGTGCTCTCTTCCAAGGCCGCGAACGGCGCAGATTCTGCAGCCGAACGAAGGCGCACATGGCTTCCATCGTCACCCTAACCCTCGTCATCGGCTTTTCCATGCTGGTCACGAAAATCGCCACCATCGCCCTCGTGCACACCGGCATGTCCAAGGACCGAGCCCAATTCCAAGCTCGCAGCGCCTTCAGCGGAGCGGGTTTCACCACCTCCGAATCCGAAGTGGTGGTAAAACATCCGGTGCGACGCCGCATCATCACCCTGCTCATCCTATTCGGAAACGCCGGGCTGGTCACCGCGGTCTCCTCGCTCATCCTTGGCTTCGTCGGGCCGGACACCGCCGCGGGACAGATCCGGCACGTCATTTTCCTCTTCGGCTGCATCAGCGCTCTCTTCCTCGCCGCTCGCTCCCAACGCCTCGACCGCATCCTCTCCCAGATCATCAGCAAGCTGCTCGACCGCTACGCCAACATCCGCAGCCATAGCCTCTCGAAAATCATGAGCCTGATGGGCGACTTCGAAGTCTCCGAAGTCCATTTGAAAAACGCTACCTGGCTGGCCGGAAAAAAGCTCTCCGACCTCGAGCTCCCAGAAGAAGGCCTGGTCATTCTCGGCATCGTAAAACCCGACGGCTCCTACATCGGCGTGCCGCGCGGCCGCTACACCCTCGAGCCTGAGGACGAAATCATCGTCTACGGAAAAGCGGACAAGATTAAGGAAATCAGCGAGCGCCCGGACCGCCCCTCCGCCGAGCGCGAACACGCCCAAAAGGTCGCAACCCACAAAGAAGAACTTCGCCAGCAGGACAAAAAGCTTTCCGCCCATAGCAAACCCTAGCGCCCGACTCCGTTCGCGCACTCCCTTATTCCAGCGAGCGCTGTTGCATCGACTCGTCGGACCATTAGAAGAATCCTTGCGACTAGCGGCTGGGACACGCCCCCGGCAAGACGCCAGCTCCCCGCCCTTGCCACGCGCCTCATCACCCGTTTTCCATCGCTTCACCAGACCCGCACTATGACGGCAATTCATTCGCTCAAAACCACTCGCCTCCTGCTCGCACTTCTCGTGGCGGGTCTGACCCAGCTATCGCTCCCCACGGCAGCCGACGCCGCCCCCGAAAGCCGCATCGACGAGCTGCTGCAGAAAATGACCCTTCGGGAAAAGATCGGCCAGCTCAACCTCTCCAGCGCCGGGGATATCACCACTGGACAAGCCACCAATTCCGTCACCGAAACGCGCATCATCGACGGCGAAATCGGCGGGCTCTTCAACATCAGCCAGCCGGACAAGATCCGCGAAGCCCAGCGACTGGCGGTCGAGGAAAGCGCCCACGGCATTCCCCTGCTCTTCGGCATGGACGTCATCCACGGCTACAAAACCGTCTTCCCCATCCCGCTGGCCTTGGCTTCGACATGGGACATGCAGCTGATCGAAGAAAGCTCCCGCATCGCCGCCCGCGAAGCCAGCGCCGAAGGCATCTGCTGGACTTTTTCCCCTATGGTGGACATCTCCCGCGACCCGCGCTGGGGACGCGTGGCGGAAGGCGTGGGCGAAGATCCCTTTCTGGGTTCGCGCATCGCGGAGGCCATGGTGCGTGGCTACCAGGGCCAGGACCTCTCCCAGCCGCATACACTGCTGGCTTGCGTGAAACATTTCGCCCTCTACGGGGCCTCGGAGGCTGGACGCGACTACAACACCACCGACATGAGCCGCCTCAAGATGTACAACGACTACCTGCCTCCCTACAAGGCCGCCATCGACGCCGGGGCGGGCAGCGTGATGACTTCTTTCAACGACATCGACGGCATCCCCGCTAGCGCCAATCGCTGGCTGCTCACCGATCTCCTCCGTAAGCAATGGGGCTTCGACGGCTTCGTGGTCACCGACTACACCACCATTCTGGAAATGATCGCCCACGGCCTCGGCGACCTGGAAACCGTCTCCAGCCTCGCCCTCAAAGCGGGCGTCGACATGGACATGGTGAGCGAAGGCTTCACCCAAACCCTCGAAAACGCCGTGGCGTCGGGCGACGTCACCGAGCAGCAGATCGACCAAGCCTGCCGTCGCATCCTGGAAGCAAAATTCGAGCTGGGGCTCTTCGATGCGCCCTACCAATACCTCGACCGCCAACGAGCAGAGAAGGAGGTTTTCTCGGAAAAACATCGCCAGACCGCCCGCCAGATCGCCGCCCAGAGCATGGTTCTCCTGAAAAACCAGAACCAGCTGCTCCCCCTCGAGAAAACCGGCACCATCGCCGTCATCGGCCCCCTGGCCGACAACAAAGCCAACATGCCCGGCACCTGGAGCGTGGCCGCGAATCTCGATCGCGCCGTTTCCATCGTTGAGGGCTTGCGGCAAGCCGTCGACGACCAAGCGAAGATCCTCTACGCCAAAGGGGCCAACATCTACGCCGATCCGCTGCTGGAGTCCCGAGTCAGCATCTTCGGCAAAGACACCGGCCGCGACCCGCGTTCCGAAGAGGAGCTGATCGCCGAAGCCCTTCGCATCGCCGAATCGGCCGACGTCATCGTGGCGGTCCTGGGCGAGTCCGCGGAGATGAGCGGCGAAAGCGCCAGCCGGTCCGACATCGACCTCCCCGCGACCCAGCGAAAGCTCCTGCAAGCCCTGCTGGAAACCGGCAAGCCCGTCGCCTTGACCCTGCTCGCCGGGCGTCCCCTCACCCTCGAATGGGAAGACCAGCGCGTTCCCGCCATTCTCAACGCCTGGTTCCCCGGCAGCGAAGCAGGCCACGCGGTGGCCGACGTGCTGTTCGGCGACGTGAACCCCTCCGGAAAACTGCCTTCCACCTGGCCGCGAAACGTCGGCCAGATCCCGGTCTACTACAACCACAAGTCCACCGGCCGCCCGCAGCCCCCCGATAGCGAGCACGTAAAGTTCCGCACCAACTACCTCGACGTCAGCAACCGCCCGCTCTACCCCTTCGGGTACGGCCTCAGCTACACCACCTTCGAATACTCCGACCTCCGCCTGAGCAGCGACCAGCTCGGCCCCGGCGACACCCTCACCGTCTCGGTCGAGCTCGCCAACACCGGCCAGCGCCCCGGAGCGGAAGTCGTCCAACTCTACCTTCGCGACCTAGCCGCCAGCATCACCCGTCCGGTGAAAGAGCTCAAAGGCTTCAAGAAAATCTCCCTCAAACCCGGCCAGCGAAAGACCGTCTCCTTCACCCTCTCCGAAGACGACCTGAAGTTCTACAACAGCCAGCTCGAACACGTCACCGAGCCCGGCGAGCACCACGTCTTCGTCGGCGGCAACTCCGTCGACCTCCTCTCCGCCCCCTTCGAACTCGTCGACTAAAGCGCCTCTAGTCAGCTCGAAGATCGCCACCGAGCTCCATCGAACGAGCGAGGGTCGCAAGTCCTCGCGGATGCCCCTTTCGTCCCTTCGACAATGGCTTCTCAATAACCTCGACAGAGAAGCGCGAATGGGACACTTTTCGTAGGTTTCAATACCTAACATGAAATACCTCCGAAATTTCCTCATCGTTTTCCCCCTTCTCGCCCTTCTCGCTGGTTGCGCCACCATCTACGAAACCACCGATTTCGACTACTACCAAGCAAGCCACGAAACCGTAGCGATCCTTCCTTTTACCGTCACCATCACGCTCAAGAAGCTGCCCGAGGGCATGACCGAGGCCGACGTGCGGGCCCAGGAGCAAGACGAAGCCTTCCTGTTCCAGAAACAGCTCTACACCCGCTTCATGAAGGAATACGGCAAAGGAAAGTACACCGTCGGCTTCCAAGACGCCGAGGACACCAACATCCTGCTCAAACGAGCCGGCATCGAATACAGCGACCTTAGAGACTACACCAAAGCCGAAATCGCATCCATTCTGGGCGTCGACTCCGTCATTTCCGGAACGATCTCGCGCTCCAAGCCTATGAGCACCGGAGCCGCCGTCTTTTCGGCCGTGCTGATCGGCTACTCGGCCACCAATGACGTGAATATCAATATGAACGTGCACGAAGGCCGCGACGGAAAACTCCTTTGGAGCTACGACCATCAGGTCACCGGAGGACTCGGCTCCTCCGCCGAGGGTATGGCCAAGGCCCTCATGACCGGCATCGCCAAGAAATTCCCCTACAACCTCAAGGATTGATCCGCCCCTTCCTCCTCTTCCCCGAACGCCTCGCTCTCCCAGAGCGAGGCGTTTCCATTTTTTGGCCCACCGCCCCAACCCGCCCCACACACCCACGGCTGAGCAACTCTTCTTCGCAACGTGGCGGATTAACACAGCTAAGGAATAAATCTCGAGCTGGCGCGGAAAGCCGGCCTGCCGCAGCATCGCTATCGACCAAGACAACGATGA